>JAVEYP010000359.1:0-3172 GCA_034003445.1 Desulfobulbus sp. | reverse complement strand
GGCCGCGCCCAGCCACGTCTCGGCCCTGCTCTCAGGGGTGATGATCAAGATGGGCATCTACGGCATCGTCCGCATCTACCTGCTGCTCGGCGACCCGACCCCGCTCTTTCCGCAGGCCATCCTGCTGCTCGGCATGACCTCGGGCATCCTCGGCGTGGTCCACGCCCTGGGCAAGCACGACCTTAAACGGCTGTTGGCCTACCACAGCATCGAAAACATCGGCATCATCCTGCTAGGGCTTGGCCTGGGCATGCTCGGCATCACCGCCGGCAATCGGCTGATGGCCGCCTTTGGCTTTGCCGGCGCGCTCTTGCACGTACTCAACCACGCGCTGTTCAAATCGCTGCTCTTTCTGGGCGCCGGCGCGGTCCTGCAGGCCACCGGCACCCGCCACCTTGACCAACTCGGCGGCCTGATGCGCGCCATGCCGATCACCGGCCGGACCTTTCTCGCCGGTTCGGCGGCCATCACCGGCCTGCCACCGCTGAACGGTTTTGTCAGCGAGTTTCTCATCTATTACGCCGCGTTCCTCGGGCTGAGTCTGGGCGGCGGCACCCTGCTGCTCTGTCTGTTCACCATCGTCTCGCTGGCCCTGATCGGCGGTCTGGCCTCGGCCTGCTTTACCAAAGTCGCAGGCGTGGTCTTCCTTGGCGAACCGCGCAGCGAGCGAGCCCAACAGGCCAGCGAGGTCGGCGCGTCGATGCGCGCCGCCATGGTGCTGCTCACCCTGGCCTGCCTCCTCATCGGCCTCTGGCCAGAGCCAGTGCTGCGCCTGATGTTCGCCGGCCTCCGCGATATGGCGCCACTGGCCGGGATCACCGTCGATATTCTCGGGCCGATTCCGGCCAACCTCGCCCTAGGGGCGCGGTTGCTGCTGGCGCTGGTGCTGCTGGTCGCCCTTGGCCGGCGGCTGCTCTACCGGGGCAAGGCAATCGGCCGCGGCCCGACTTGGGGCTGCGGGTACAGCCGGCCAACCAGCCGCATGCAGTACACTGGCGCCTCGTTTGCGCGCAGCCTGGTCGAGTTCCACCGGCCCTTCGTGCGTGTGCGGACTGAAGCTGAACCGCTCCGCCAGATCTTCCCCAGCACGGCCTCCTGGGAGAGCCGGGTCGAGGACGCGGCCGAGGTCAGCCTGGTACGCGGCCTGGTGCAGCCGGTGCTGCGCATCACCCAAGGGCTGCTCTGGATCCAGCACGGCCGCATCCAGCTGTACATCGCCTACATCGTGCTCACCATCGTTGTCCTGCTGCTCACCGTCTAGCGCGGTCGCGCGCCAAACCCCACTCTTCCCCGAGGTCGACCATGGAATCCGCTCTCGCCCTTGGCATCGCCCTGCTCCTTGCCCCGGTCCTGCCCGGGGTGATTCTTAAGGTCAAGGCCCTGTTCGCGGGCAAACAGGGGCCGCCACTGCTCATCCGCTGGTACACCCTTCTCAAACTGCTGCGCAAGGGCTCAGTGTACAGCGATAGCACCAGTTTCGTCTTCCGCCTGGGCCCGGTGGTTGGCTGCGCCACCGGGTTCATGCCGCTGTTGTTCTTCCCCTTTGCGGGCTTTCCGCCGCTCCTCTCCTTCCCTGGCGACATCATCGTCCTGCTCTACGCACTCGGCCTCGGCCGCTTCTGCACCGTGCTGGCGGCCCTTGATACGGCCTCACCCTTCGAGGGCATGGGTGCGGCTCGTGAGGTCTTTTTCGCAAGCCTCGCCGAGATCGGCCTGTTCCTCATCCTCATCCTCTTCTATCTCATGGGCGGCGGGCTCAGCCTGGCCGGCTACTTTGCCGGGCCGCAGGCTATCTCGCTGGCCGGGTCGCAGGGCGCCCTGCTCCTGCTGGTGATCGTCGCCCTGTTCCTGATCCTGCTCGTCGAGAACTCGCGCGTGCCCGTGGACGATCCGGCCACCCACCTGGAACTGACCATGATCCACGAAGTCATGATCCTGGACCATAGTGGCCCGGACCTGGCACTGATCGAGTTTGGCGCCCACTGCCGGCTGCTCTTCTCCGCGAGCCTGGTCGCCAGCCTGCTGCGGCCGCCGGCCGTGTTCGGCCCACTCGTCAACGGGCTCATCTTTGCCGGTCTGCTCGTGCTCGTCTACGCGACCGTGGGTGTGACCGAGTCGATCACCGCCCGCCTGCGCATGAACCTGGTCCCGAAGTTCATCCTCACCTCGTTCGCGCTGGTCTTTTTCGCCATTATCCTCACGATGGAGCTATTCTAATGAGCACCACCATCGACGTCATTCTCGTCACTATCCTTCTCTCCGTGCTCCTCTCACTCGGTTCGAGTCGCATGATGGCCCTGGTCAAGACCATGGCCCTGCAGGGCGCCATGGTCTCGCTGGTGCCGATTTTCCTCGAGCAGCAGCGCTTGAGCAACGACGGCATCCTCTTCTTCCAGCTCATGTTTCTTATTAAGGGAGCGCTCATCCCCGGCCTGCTCTACCTGGCAGTGACCCGGGTGTCGATCAAGCGCGAGGTCGAGCCGCTCGTTGGCTACCACGCCTCGCTGGCCGCCGGTCTCGCCTTCATCCTGCTGGCTGCACACCTCGTCCACCGACTGGCCCCCTCCCTGCCGAGCGGCCACGGCCTGGTGCTCATCACCGCCTTCACCACCCTGGCAGGCGGTCTGTTCCTGATGATGAGCCGCACCAAGGCGATCACTCAGGTGATCGGCTACCTGATGCTGGAAAACGGTATCTACCTGGTGGGCGCCACCCTGACCGGGCGAAAGCATACCCTTTACATCGTTGAGTTCGGCATGCTCCTCGACCTGCTCGTCGGGGTGATGATCATGGGTATCATCCTCAACAACATCAACCGTACCTTTGACGACGTGGACACCGCCCACCTCGAACAACTCAAGGACTGACGCCATGCTGGAATTTATCATCCTCCTGCCCCTGCTCGCCGGCCTGACGATCTTTGCCCTGCCGGTGCGGGCGGGACGGATCGTGCTTGCGGCCACCGGGCTGCTCCATCTGCAACTCACCCTGCTCGCTTGGCTGCGGCCCGCACATATCGCCCTGCCTGCCTTTTTCGCGCCGACGCCCGCAGGCATGCTGGTCCTGCTCGTGACCAGCTTCATCTTCGTGTTTGTCGCCGGCTACGGCATCTTCTACATGCGCGAGCAGGAGATGCAGAGCGAACCGGTCTACCTCGGCTGCATGCTCCTCT
>JAVEYP010000358.1:0-3173 GCA_034003445.1 Desulfobulbus sp. | reverse complement strand
GTGGCCTCCACCCGGCTTATCCTGCTGCACGGCCACGAGGGCATGGGTGCGGCCGGTTCCGTCATCCAGGCCTTTGGCCACTTCGTGGTGGGCGGGTCGTATGTGGTCGGCTTGGTGGTCTTCATCATCCTGGTGGTCATCAACTTCATCGTCATCACCAAAGGCGCCGGCCGCATCGCTGAGGTGGCGGCCCGCTTCACCCTGGATGCCATGCCGGGCAAGCAGATGGCCATTGACGCAGACCTCAACGCAGGCCTGATCGACGAGCAGACCGCCCGCAAGCGCCGCGAAGAGATCTCCGGCGAGGCCAGCTTCCACGGGGCCATGGACGGCGCCTCCAAGTTCGTACGCGGCGACGCCATCGCCGGCATCATCATCACCATGATCAACATCGGGGCCGGCTTTATTATCGGCGTGCTCCAGAAGGGCATGCCGATTGCCGACGCCGCCAAAAACTACACCATCCTCACCGTGGGTGACGGTCTGGTCGGCCAGATACCGGCGCTGATCATCAGTACCGCAGCAGGCATGCTCGTCACCCGCTCGTCCGGTCGTCAAGACTTTGGCACGGAACTCAAGGCCCAATTCAGCCGCCACGCCAAGGCCCTGTGGGTGGTGGCCGGTATCCTGCTCGGCTTTGCCCTCATTCCAGGCATGCCTTTTCTGCCCTTTATCTGCTTAAGCGCTGCCCTCGGCTTTGCCGCCTGGCGTCTTGATCGGGCGGAGCGGGCCAGGGTTGTCGAGGAAGATGTGGTCGAGCGGCCGCAGCCCACTGTCCGGCCGGACCAGGATTACGAGCGCATGCTCAACGTCGAACTTGTTGAACTCGAGGTGGGCTACGGCCTCATCCCGTTCGTCGACGCAGACCAGGACGGTGAGTTGCTCAGCCGCATCCAGTCCATCCGCAAGCAGTTCGCCCTGACCAGCGGCTTTATTGTGCCGCCAGTGCACATTAAGGACAACCTGCAGCTCAACCCCAACCAGTACACCATCAGCCTCAAGGGCGCGGTGGTGGCCACTGCCGAGATGATGCCCGGCTCGTATATGGCCATGGATCCGGGTCTGGTCACCGAGACCGTCAAGGGACTGCCAACGCGCGAGCCGGCCTTTGACCTGCCGGCCTTGTGGATCACCGAAGACAAGCGCGAGAGAGCGCAGATTGCCGGCTACACGGTGGTCGACTGTGTCACCGTGGTGGCCACCCACATCAGCGAGGTGCTCAAGCGCCATGCCCACGAACTGCTCGGCCGCCAGGAGTCGCAGAACCTGATCGACAACCTGGCCAAGAGCTATCCCAAGCTGGTTGAGGAGCTGGTACCGCATGTGCTCGGCCTGGGCACGGTCATGCGGGTGCTGCAGAATCTGCTGCGCGAGGGCGTGTCCATCCGCGACCTCCGCTCCATCCTTGAGGTTATGGCCGACTACGCAACCACGACCCAGGATGCCGTCGTGCTCACCGAGTACGTACGCCACGGGCTGTCGCGGTCGATCAGCGCGGCCCACACCGGCCCGGACGGCATGCTGTCGGTGATCACCCTTGACCGGCGGGTCGAGGAGGCTATCCAGACCGCCATCCAGCACCGCGAGCACGGCAGCTATCTGGCGCTTGATCCGCGCACCGCCCAGAAGGTCCTCGACAGTTTGAGCGCGGTCCTCGCCTCTGCTGGCGGCGGCCAGTCAGTGCTGCTCGTCCCGCCGCAGCTCCGACCGCACGTGCGTCGCTTGAGCGAGCGCTCCTTTCCGACGCTGGCCGTGCTCTCGCACAATGAAATCACCTCACAGGTGCGCATTCAATCAGTGGGAACGGTGACCATCGATGCAAGTCAGAGTGTTTGAAGCAAAAGACATGACCACTGGTCTGAAAATGGTCAAAGAGGCGCTGGGTCCGGACGCCCTTATTCTCTCCACACGCACGGTGCGCAGCGGCCGTCTCGGCGTGCTTGGCAAACCGATGATGGAGATCACTGCGGCCATCGATAACCGCTGGCCGGAAGATGCGGACCGGTTCACCGCTGACCGGCGCACCCGGCGCCAGGATGCACCCCTGGCCCGCGATCGCGAGCGGGTGCGACAACAAGGCGACCGGTGGCCGCACAAACCGCTGCAGAATATCGCTGCCCGGCCGCCGCAGCGGCAACAGCCCGCCGCCGAGGCGATAGCCGACCCTGAGGCTCCGATTGTCAGCCACGACCTGCACAACGAAGTGGCGGAGCTGCGTGCCATAGTGCGGGGTCTGTCCAGCCGTATCACCACCACTGATCCGCCGGTGGTGCGCCGGCCCTACCTGGAGCCCGAGTGCACGGCTACACCGGCCGACCCGGCGGTCCGCTACCTGACTGGCTTTGGCATCAACCAGGAAACCGCCGAGGTGGTGGCCCGCTTCACTCGCGACACCATTGCCCACGCTGGCTGCACAGCCAATGCTGACCTGAACGCGATCTTCCAGGCAGCCATTGCCCGGTTGTTCACCACTGCGGAGCTGTTCCCAGCTCAACCCGAGCGCCAGCGGCGTATCAGCCTGATCGGCCCCACCGGCGTGGGCAAGACCACCACACTCGCCAAGATCGCGGCCCGGAGCTTAAGCCACGGCAACTACCGCGTTGGGCTGATCACCATCGACACCTACCGTGTCGCCGCGGTGGAGCAGCTCAAGGTCTACGGCGAGATCATGCGCCTGCCAGTGGAGGTGGTGCTCACCCCAGAGGGTTTTCACCGGGCCCTGGAACGCCTTGTTGATTGCGATCTGGTGCTCATCGACACGGCCGGCCGCAGCCCCCGCAACCAGGCCGACCTGGACGAGTTGGCCGCCTTCCTCTGCCCGGAGCTGGGCCTGGAGAACCACCTGCTGCTGCCGGCCACGGCCCGGGAAGGGGAGCTCGCGCTGGCCATCCGCCGCTTCGCCATCCTGCCGGTGCATCGCTTCGTCTTCAGCAAAATCGACGAGTGCGGTCAATTGGGCGTGCTGCTCAACGTCCACTACAACAACGACACCCCCATCAGCTGCCTTACTAACGGTCAGCGGGTCCCAGAGGACCTGCTCACTCCAACCCCGGCGGACATCGCCGCGCTCATCATGGACGAACGAAGAAGGTGCCACCATGGCTGAACAAGCCTTTCCCCACAAAGACCAAGCCACCACCCTACGCGGTATAAACCACGCGGCCGACACCGAA
>JAVEYP010000357.1:0-3186 GCA_034003445.1 Desulfobulbus sp. | reverse complement strand
GGGTATCCTTGTCGTTTGCCGAAACGAACGGGCTATAGATGATCCGGCCCGAGAGGGTCAAGGGCGCTCGCCGGGAGGTGAAGGAGAGGCCCAGATAGGGCACGTCGTACCACTGCTCATAGGTGATGCTGGTAATACCGGGGGGAAAATTGCCGGCCGTATCGTAGAGGCTGTTGACCGAGTAGACGTAGGAGCCGCCTCGGGCGTCCCACTCCCAGGCATCCCGCTTGTAGCCGGCGAGGGCGCTGAACACCGTGTCGCCGCGCCGGTAAAAGGCAAAGGCGGCGTTTACGTCGATCAGGTATCCCTTGCTCAGTTCAACCTCACTGTGTGACCAGTGGGTGAAGCCGTAGCCCGGGAGCACATAGTCGTAGTCGTCCATAGAACCGCTGCCGTCGTTGAGCCGGAACCAGACGTCGGCGTTGAGGCGCAGCCAGGGGGTTGGCTCTATGGAGGCGCCGGCATTGAGCATAAAGACGCTGTCCAGATCCCAGACGAGTTCGCTGAGCTTCCGGCCAGTGGCGGTGTCGTAGACGGTTTCGGTACTTTCGCCGGTAAGCCAGCCGATCCCAACGCGGCCGGAAACCGCCACCGGATGACCGTCGAGGGCGATACCGGTGGTCGTGGTAGCGCTTGCCGGTCGCATGGCCTGTGCCGAAGCGGGTGTCAGTACAGCGAACCCTGCCAGGATGATCACTGTTGCCGCATGGTACGCGGCCTGTCTGATGGCTCGCTGCATCTCGTTTCTCCTCTGAAAGAACTGGGGGTGCATCGGCCCCAGTTTAGCATAAAATTCGTGCCTGTACAGGGGGAAAGAGCGCCAGCACCGTCGACCTAGCCGACGACCTTGCGGCCGGCTTCGGCAAGCCCGGTCAGCACGGCCAGCAGCTGCTGCTTAGCCCGATGCGTGCGTCGCAGTTCGACGAGCAGCGTTTGCCAGTCGGCCTCGCGGCCACAGGCTTTATAGACCTTGCGCATCTGCGCGAGGAAAGCACCGGCCTCGGTGTAAGCCCGCGGCGTAGCCTCGGCGATGAGCCGGTCGAGGATCCCCCGCCAGATGGTCAGTGCCACCTCGGGGTGGGTCTTGGACACGGCCCGGGCCACCACCCGGCCGAGTCCGAGGGCGGCAATGCGCTCCTTGCCCATCTCCCCGAGCAGGGCGATGGCGTCGTCGAAGCGCTTCTCGAAGAGGGCAATGTCAATCAGCGTCGTGCGGTCGGGGAACAGTTCTCGTTGGCCGGCCCGCGATCGGTCCTGCGGGTACAGGACCTCGGGTGACGGTAGGGGCCAAGGGGCGGCGCCTTTGGCGGCGAGATCCGGCCGACGCCCGGTGTGCAGGTAATCAAGCACGGCTCCATGCACCTCCGGCCAGCAACCCTGCTTCTCCGCGGCCTTGCGCAGCTCTTTGTACAGCTCCAGGCTGTGGTGGCGGAAGAACTCCAAACCGCGGTGGGCGGCGACCAAGTCATAGCGCTCCTCCGCTGCGGCAATCAGCCGCAGCTGTCCCTGGAGGGCGTCGGCCGTGGCCGGCATCTTTTGCACGGTGCGCGCGAACCCCGCAAGGCACCACTGCCGGGCCCGAGCGTGGTCGCCGGTCGCGAGCAGCGCCTCGGCCAGTTGGAGGTAGGTGCCCAGTTGCTCCACTTCTTGTTCGAGCAGGGGTATGATTTTCTCCTCCTGGTCGCTGTGGCGGTAGGCTTGCACCAGCCGGTCCATCAGATCCTGGCGTTGTTGGTCGCTGCGGGCAGCGTTCCTGCCGCGGGCTGTCAGCCGTGCTTCCAGACGGCCTGTGGCCTCGCGCCAGTCCGCGGCAGTGAACGCACCACTGTTGAGCAGTCGTTCACCTTCGTGGAGCAGGCCAAACTCGTCCTCGGGCAGCCGATCGAGCAGCCAGCCGAGCCGCTGCGGGCCGTTCAGCGACGATTGCGTGAGCGCCTCAAGAACAATGGTTAAGCAGGCCGCGATGGCCGCGCCGGTTTCACCATCATCCTCAGCATCTTCCACCTGCTCGGCGCCTTGCAGCCACAGCCGCTCGCCCAGGTCGAGGAGCACATCACCCTTCCCAGCGTCAAGCAGCAGCCGGAACTGGTGGCGCACGTGGGCGTAGTCCGGGCCCTGGCCGTCCCCCTGCCGGCGGTCAGACCAGACCGGCTCTTTGGTGAGGCGGTCAATCTCTTCGCCCAAGGCACGGACCAGCGGCTCGATCTGGCCGCGACGTAATTGCTCGGCTTCAACTATGGCCTGCGCCACTTGGGCCGAGGAGGCGGCCAGGGAGACGAGCAGTGCCAGCAGTTCTTCCCGGCTCTTGTCAGCGAGCAGGCTCTGCAGATCCACCTCGTCAGGTCGTGCGATCGCCGCCGTACCTCCCGGCCTGCCGCCGCCCTCTGCCGGTCCGGCGTCGTCGTTGAACAGGGTGCGGGCCAGATCATCCTCCCGGGCCAGCAGCGGGATCTCCGTGTCTTGGTTGCTGATCTGCGCAGCCGCGATCACCACCGCCACAGCGTGTTTGCAGGGACCCCGTTCGCAGGGGCAGGTACAGAGCCACTCGTGCTCGCCACCCTCGTCGAGGTGGACCCGGGTGGCGTATCTTTTCGTGCCGCGCACCCAGGCGACGAGTTCGTTGTGCGAGGATCGCTGCAGTCCCTCCACTCGGTCGACGTAGCCTTGGCTACACTGATGTACCTTGGCGCCGGCCCACTGGTTCAGGTCCTCATCGGTCAACCCGCCCAGCAGGGCGCTGATGGTCTTCATGCTGTCTCCCTCTCTGGTATGTGTGCGCCTGCAGCCGCTTCGTTTTGGCCGCTAGTATACCCGATACCCCGCGCTCTTGTCCGCAGGCAAAGCATCTCGCGCCGGCTCGCGTCAAAGTCGACGCTATCACCAACGCGGTGCACGGCAACGACAACGTCTCCAACATCGGTTCAGTCCTCATGCAGAACGCCACGGCCGGCACAGTGGACTCGTCAGTCAGCGGCGGTTGTCTGGAAGGCGAGATCCGCGGCAACGACAACCGCCTGAACATCGGTTCGGTGCAGCTGAACGACGCTCATCGCGGCGAGGTGACCACCAAGACCGACCTAAACGACGTGTCGGTGTCAATCAGCGGCGACAACACCGACATTGCCGTGGACTCGGTGGTGATCGAGTGAGCGAGGACCCGGACGTGAAGCGCATCTTCGTCACATT
>JAVEYP010000356.1:0-3205 GCA_034003445.1 Desulfobulbus sp. | reverse complement strand
GTGGTTCCATCTGCTGCTCGCGCTGGCTTTTATCGCGGTCATCCCCTACAGCAAATTCCGGCACATCCTCACCACCAGCGCCAACACCTTCCTGGCCGACCGTGGCCCCACCGGCAAGCTCACCTCCATCAACCTGGAAGATGAGTCCACCGAGAAATTCGGCGCCAGCGAAGTCACTGACCTGCGGTGGAAGGACATCTTTGACGCGGACGCCTGCACGCTGTGCAAGCGCTGCCAGGACCGTTGCCCGGCCTTTGTGACCGGCAAGCCACTGTCGCCCATGGTGTTCGTCAACCAGATCGGCGAGGCCGCCTTCACCGACCCGACAGCCAACCTTATCGACACCATCGGCCGCGACGCCATCTGGGCCTGCACCACCTGCCGGGCCTGCCAGGACATCTGCCCGGCCTCTATCGAACACATCGACAAGATCATTGAGCTGCGCCACAACCTGGTGCTTATGGAAGGCGAGTTCCCAGGCGAGGAGGTGATGACCGCCATGGAGCAGACCGAGGTCAACGGCAACCCGCTGGGCATGGGCTATGCCTCGCGCGGCGACTGGGCCGAGGACCTGGGCATCAAGCCGCTTGCCGAGGACCCGGAGGTGGACGTACTCTACTTTGTTGGCTGCTACGCCTCCTTTGACAAGCGCAACATCGCGGTGGCACGGAGCTTTGTCAAGCTTTGCCAGGCCGCGGGCGTCAAGGTCGGTATCCTGGGCAAGGAGGAAAAATGCTGTGGTGAGCCGATGCGCAAGATGGGCAACGACTACCTCTATCAGACCATGGCCATGGAAACCGTGGAAACTATCAAGGGCTACGGTGTGAAAAAAATCGTCACCACCTGCCCGCACTGCTTCAACACCCTGGCCAAGGACTTCCGTGATTTCGAGTTCGACCTGGAGGTCGAGCCGCACGCGGTTTTCCTCGACCGGCTGATCAGCGAGGGCCGGCTGCAGATCAGAGCGGAGTCCTTTGCCTGCACCTATCACGACAGCTGCTACCTGGGCCGCCACAACGCCATTTACGACCCGCCACGGAACCTGATCCGCGCGGCAGGTGGCCAAATCACGGAAATGGCCAAGAACCGCGACCAGGCCTTCTGCTGCAGCGCCGGCGGAGGCCGGATCATGGCCGAAGAAAAGATTGGCGAGCGCATCAACATCAAGCGGGTGCGCATGGCAGTGGAGACGAATGCGGACCAGTTGCTCTCCAACTGCCCATTCTGCCTCACCATGTTCGAAGACGGCGTTAAGGGAGCCGACGTCGAGGAACAATTACGGCCCCGGGATATTGCCGAAGTACTGGCCGATCGGTTGTAAAATTCGGTTGGAGTACGTACCGTGCTGACCAACAACCTTTACCTGGCCTGAGGGCTGGAGGGCGCGATGAACATATTGATCTGTATCAAACAGGTTCCAGATATGGAGTCGAAATTCAAGATCAACAACGAGAAGACCTGGTATGACCGGGCCGATCTGGCCTGGCGGATGAACGAATATGACGAGTACGCGGTCGAGCAGGCGGTACGTCTGAAAACCCAAGTGGGCGACGCCGACCTGACCGTGCTCTGCATTGGTCCGGACAAGGTGAAGGAGACCATGAAGAAAGCCCTGGCCATGGGCTGCGACCGGGGCGTGCACATCGAAGACAACGACGCCCACCTGCGCGAGCCCTTTGCCATTGCCACGATGATCGCCAACTTTGCCAGGGACAAGAATTTCGACCTTATTTTCACGGGCATGCAATCACAAGACCGCGGCAGCGGTCAGGTCGGCGTCATGGTTGCCGAACTGCTGGGCATGGACGCGGTGACCACCATTGTCGACTTCGCCTTTGATAACGGCACGGTCAGCGTCAAGCGCGAACTCGAGGGCGGCACCAAGTCCCTGGTCACGGCCAGCACGCCACTGGTGCTCACCTGCCAGCTGGGCCTCAACACACCGCGCTATCCGACCCTGCCCAACATCATGAAGGCCAAGAAAAAGGAGCTGCTGACCATTGCCCCAGACCTGGGCGGCGTCACGCCTGGCCAGGAGACCACGGCCTGCTTCTTCCCGGAGAAAAAGGGCGGCGGCCTGGTGCTGGAGGGCGATGCTCCCGAGCTGGCCGACAAGCTCATTCAGCTGCTCAAAGAAAAAACCGGCGTGCTCGCCTAGGAGAGACTCATGAAGACCTTACTTGTAGCGGAATTCCGCGAAGGGAAACTCCGTGCCGAATACACCCAACTGATCGCCTTTGCCCGCGAGCTAGAGGCCGAGGCCACCATGTTCCTGGTGGGCAGTAACACTGACCTACCCAAATTCGACGGGACCCTCTACCTGGCCGATGCGGCTAAGTACGGTGAATACAGTCCGGCAGTGCACAAGCAGCTGCTGCTTGATGTTATCGCCACGGAGCAGCCCCAGCAGGTGGTGTTCCTGCATTCGTCCTACGGCTGGGATCTGGCCCCGCGGGTCGCGGTGGCCCTTAAGGCCGCCCAGGTTTCCGAAGTGATCGCCATTGATGGCGGCTTGCCGGTGGTCCCGGTCTGCAACGCCAAACTGCGCCGGACCATCAAGCCCACCTCGGCCATCACCGTCCTGACCATCCAGGCCGGGGCCTTCAGTTTGACCGAGGAACCAGCAGGCACGCCGACCGTGGTTGCAGTTGATACCGACGCCACCGGAACGGTCCAGTGCACTGGCTACGAGGCCGCCGAGGTCGGGGGCGTGGACCTGACCAAGGCCAAAGTCCTGGTCAGCGCCGGCCGCGGCGTGGGCAAGCCGGAGAACGTTGCCATGGTGAAGGCCCTGGCCGAGGCCCTGGGCGGTGAGTATGGCGCCAGTCGGCCGGTGGTCGATGCCGGCTGGGTGGAACACAGCCGCCAGATCGGCACCACCGGCAGCACGGTCACCCCGAAGCTCTACGTGGCCTGCGGCATTTCCGGCGCTATCCAGCACCTGGCCGGCATGAAGAAGGCGGATTTCATCGTGGCCATCAACACCGACCGCGACGCGCCCATCGGCGAGGTCGCCAATGTGCTGGTAGTGGCTGACCTCAAACAGTTCCTGCCGGTGCTCACTGAAAAGCTGAAGAACCGCTAAGCTGTCTCTGCCCCACCCGAGACCCGGCCCACACAGGCCGGGGCCGGACGTGGGCTTGTTACAGGGATTACCGGGCAGGATGCCATTGTGCATCCTGCCCGTTTTTTTTCGCTTTTGACG
>JAVEYP010000355.1:0-3209 GCA_034003445.1 Desulfobulbus sp. | reverse complement strand
CCCCGGGACAAGCAACTGCTCGTCACCCCAGCCGGAGAGATGGAGGCAGACATCACCTACGCCCTGTTCACCGGCGCCCAAAGCTTGCTCGACGCCTTCACTGCCGCCTCGGTGGACCCGGACTTTCAGCTCAGCGAACCACCCGCAGGCAGCGAGGCCGTGCTCCTCACTCCTAAAGAGCCACAATCGCAGCTCAAACGCCTGCAGTTGTGGCTCGGCGCGGATCGAACCATTCGGCGACTGCTGTTCGAAGACCATTTCGGCGCCTTAACTGAGCTGACCTTCACCAGTGTCCACTTTGATCGCTTGCCGCCCGGCAATCCCCAACGGGCTAAGGACCTGCGCCAGCTCGAACTAGCGCCAGGCACCGAGATCATCCGCCAGTAAATGGCCATGCAGGTGCTGCTGCTTTCCCTGCCCTGGGCGCCCTTCAACCGCCCATCCATACAACTCGGCGTGCTCAAGGCCTTTCTTGACCAGCAGTGCCCGGGTCTGCGCGTGGTCAGCCGCCACCCCTCGCTGACCGCGGCCGCCACAATCGGCACAGACCGCTACCACCGGATCAGCGAGAAAACCTGGGCCGGCGAGGCGCTGTACAGCGGCCTGCTCTTCGCCGAGTTGCGAGATGCAGCGCGCCGACTGTTCCAGCGCGAACTGCCCGATCTGGGCAAAGCGGCCTACGACGACCTGCTCCTCCTGCTTGATGCGCACATGGATACCTGCCTTGAGGGCGTACTGGGGACGGATTTTCGTCTCGTCGGCTTCTCAGTCTGCTTTAGCCAACTGTCCGCCTCCCTGCTGGCCGCGACCCGTCTGAAAGCGCGGCGGCCCGATCTATTGGTAGTGTTTGGCGGTTCGGTGGTTACCCCGGAGTTGGCCCGGTCTCTGCCGGGTGCCTTTCCCGCAGTGGACTACTGCATCCCCGGTGAGGGGGAAGGGCCGCTGCAAGGACTTGTCTCCTTTCTGCAGGGCATCACCACCTCTTGGCCGGCTGGAGTCTTCGCAGCGGGTGGCCAAGGCTTGGACCCAGGCTCCCCTCCGCGGCCGATGACGATCGCTGATCTAGACAGCCTGCCCCTGCCTGACTACACCGATTACTTCGCCGAACTGGGCCTGAGCGGGCTCAATTTTATCCCCCATCTGCCGGTGGAGTTCTCCCGTGGCTGCTGGTGGAACCGCTGTGCCTTCTGCAATCTCAACCTGCAGTGGCAGGGGTACCGAAACAAGAGCCACGGACGTATGCTCACCGAGATAAGGACGCTGACCAGCCGGCACCGCTGCCTGGATTTCTCCTTCACGGATAACGCCCTGCCGCCCGCCGAGGCCGGCCCTCTCTTTCGGGCCCTGGCCGCGGAACCCGTGGACCGCCGCTTCTTTGCCGAGATTAGGGTGATGAAGCACAGCGAGGACTACGCCCTGTGCCGCCGGGGCGGACTCACCGAAGTGCAGATCGGCGTGGAGGCTCTGTCGGACTCACTGCTCACCCGCCTGCGCAAAGGCGTGCGCGCCATCGACAACCTGGCGGCGATGAAAGACGCCCTGGAGAACGACCTGCACTTGGCCGGTAACCTCATCCTTGAGTTCCCCGGATCGACCGCAGCTGAGGTCGAGGAGACCCTAGCCGCACTGGAGGCAGCGCTGCCCTTTCCGCCCCTCCTGCCGGCCACATTCTTCCTTGGCCAGGGCAGTCCGGTCCATGCCGCCCCGCGCACGTTCGGCCTGACTGCAGTCACCCGTCACGTCAATTACCGGGCCCTCTACCCGACCACCCTGCTCGACAGGGTGCCGATGCTCATCCGCTCCGGCCGCGGTGACCGTGGCCAGCAGCGACAGCTGTGGGCACCGGTGCGGCGGGCAATGCGCGCCTGGCAGGACTTTCACCGCCAGCGGACCTCCGCCCTTCCTGCCCTCTGCTACCGCGACGGCGGCGATTTTCTCATCATTCGCCAGGAGCGGCCCGGGCAACCGGTCCTCCACCACCGGCTACATGGACAGTCGCGAGCCATATACCTGCACTGCCGCAGGCCTAGGGAGCAAAAGGAGTTGCTGCAAACCTTCAACCGGGTTAAGGAAGAGCAACTTGACCGCTTTTTGTCCGATCTTACGCAAAAATACCTGCTGTTCCAGGACGGTGGCCACTCTCTCGCCCTGGCCGTGTACTCGACCTGATTCCCATGCGCATCGCCATTCTTTCCGACAGCCACGACCAGATCCCCAACCTCAAACAGGCGGTCTTTTTGGCCAATAGCGAGAATGCTGAACTGCTCCTGCACTGCGGCGACCTGATCTCACCATTCATGCTGCCCTGCCTCGACAGGTTCAACGGCCCGGTGCACCTCATTTACGGGAACAATCCCGGCGACCAGCATCTGATCGCCGCACGATGCGGCACCCTCTTCCCGCGCATCCACCATCACGGCACGCACGGCAGTTTCCAGGTCGGTACACTGCGCATTGCTCTCTGCCACTATCCCGAGCAGGCCCGCGACCTCGCCGCCTCCGGATCGTTTACCCTGGTCTGCTGTGGCCATGATCATATTTGGGCGGTGGAGGAGGTGGGTGACTGCCTACTCATCAACCCGGGCGACCTGCTCGGTACGGACGTCAACCCAGCCTTTGCCCTGCTCGACACCGGTGACAACTCGGTGCGCCGCATCGAAGTCGGCCGTCAACTGCCGCAAGACGACTGATTGTTTCCGTGTATTTCTGACTCTCCAGCACCAGCAGAGGGCGTCGACGACCGACGCTGTGCTGCTGAAAACCTTCCCTTTTAGCTACCTCAAAAAAACCATGAGTGACGAATCCTTTGCAGACCTGTTCCAGGAGAAAACCGTTTCCCGCCCGACGACAAAGCCGGGTGACCAGATTGAGGCGTCCGTGGTCGGCATCAGCGGCGAGAACATCTTCCTCGATGTCGGCGCCAAGAGCGAGGGCGTGATAGGTGCCGCTGAACTGCGCAACGAGGCCGGCGAACTGACCGTCAGCATCGGCGACCGGATCAGGGTCTACCTGCTGCCCAAGCGCGGCGGCGAACTGGCCTGCACCACCCGGGTCGGCGGCGGCCAAACCACTCCGCGAGAGATCGAGATGGCCTTCCAGGCCGGCATTCCGGTCGAGGGCAAGGTCACCGCTGAGGTCAAGGGTGGCTTTTCCGTGACCGTGGCCGGCCATCGCTGCTTCTGCCCCTATTCGCAGATGGACATCCGCCG
>JAVEYP010000354.1:0-3213 GCA_034003445.1 Desulfobulbus sp. | reverse complement strand
GGGCAGCCCATGCCCGCCGGGAACATCCGCCCCACGCGGACCCGGACGCGACCGGCGGCCACCCCGCGGGTGAACAGATACATGGGAAAGGTGGTGGCCAGCACCTCCAGCTGTCGGGCGGACGTCGCAGCGGCCGGCTGCGGTCCGGACAGGAGAAGGCAGAGGCAGGTGGCGAGCCAGGCCAGCCGGGAGAAGATTGTAGACATGGGGAACTCCTTGAAAATGCGAGCCGCAGAGGCGGATGTTGGTGTGTCGGGCACTATACACGCGCAGGTTGGACCGTCAATGCAAAGGAGGGCACAGGCCGCCGGTCCGGGGTGCGGGCATTCCTCGCTCATCCGGACAGCTTGCCTGCGGCCTTGCCGGTTCTGGGCAGATGGCAGGAGGAAGTCGAAAAATAGCTGCCTTCAGGGCTGTCCAACAGGTTCCATCCTTTTTCCGTCAATAGGGCGGAGACCGTCGCCATCTCCGGCTCGTGGACAAAAAAGCTCAGCACATCACCCTTTTTTATGGCGCTCTGGTCACTGAAAGGGAGGAGCATGTCGTTTTTGCGGATCGCCGTGGCCAGGAGACTGCTGGCCGCTTCAGAGACCAGGGGCCAGCCTTTGGGGGCATCGGCAGGGGGTGGGTTGACGCATTGCCAGAGCTGCAGGCATACTTGTTTGTCGGCCATCCAGCGATTCCATAAACCAATGTCCACGGCCTGGCCAAAAAGCAGTTGCGCGCCGTGCTGATGGAGCATAGAGGCGTTCAGGGTTTCCGCAGGTGGCTGCAAGGCGGCGTACAGGCGGATTTCCTTTACTTCTTCTTTCACCTTTTGAACGAACAGGTAGTTGACTTCGTCGTTAGCGGTGAGCGCTAGTGCGCCCCTGCGGATATCGATTTCTGACCGTAAGAGCATTCGTGTCTGCAGGCCGCTGCCGTACAGGACGCGGGTGCAGTCCTCCTCCGCCGCCTGGCAATGGTCTGCATTGGTGTCAATGCAGACGACTTCCTGGCCATCCTCCTTGAACAGCCTGGCCAGACCGCGCGCGAGGGCGCAGGCGCTGAGGATGACCCAGCCCATTTGCCTGGGCCGGCGAACGCCCAGGGCACCGGCCGCCAAGCCACCGGTCAGACCGGCGCTCACCACGGTAATGGCGATCACCAGGAACACGAGTGCGCGCATTTCGTAGCCGCCCGGCAGTCCCTTGTCGGCAAAAGAAGCAGCAAAAAAGGAGGCCACGGCCGCGGCAACGATACCGCGCGGCCCGATCCAGGCAATGAACAATTGTTCTCTCCAGGCCAGAGTAGAACGCCAGGTGCCGGCGAAAACCGCCGCTGGCCGGACCAGAAACATAAGGCAGAGCACCACGGCCAGTCCCGGCAGGCCGAGGTCCGCAACCAAGCTCATGCGGACATCCGCGGCCAGCAGGACAAACAGCATGCCGATCAAAAGGACGGTCAACTCCTCCTTGAAATCGAGCAGGTCGCGCTGCACATAGGTACTGAAATTACCGAGGACCATTCCGGCCACGGTGACGGCGACAATGCCGCTCTCTGAGACCAGGGTGTTGGTCCCCTGAAAAAGGGCTAGGATCATGGCCAGCACAAAGACCTTTTCCGTGCCTTCGGGAATAGAGCTCCGCGCCCGGAACAGGGCGATGAGCAGCAGGGCGGTGGCCGCGCCGGCGAGTGCGCCGAAGCCCAGACGGGAGACCACATGCCACAGCCAGAGAGGCGGACTGGCGTCCGCGGGGCCGAGCGCCGCTTCCAGGGCCACGGTGGCGACCACCGCGCCCACCACGTCGACCAGAACTCCTTCGGCCTCCAGTACGGTAGCCACGGTGCGTTTGACCTTCAACCGTTTCAGCAGGGGCTGGACCACGGTGGGCCCAGTGACCATCACGAGTGTTCCGAAAAGGATGGCGTTCTGCCAGGGCCAACCCATAATTGTGTGGGTGGCGATGGCGCCGCCGGCCACGGTGATGAGACCACCGAGCAGGATCAGCCGTCGGATCGGATCCTTGGAATGCTTGAGCCGTCGGATTTTCAGATTCATGCCGCCTTCGAAGAGAATGACGGCTACCGCAAATCCGGTAAGGATGTTCAGCGCTGGTCCCAGGGAATCGGGCTGGATCACGCCCACCCCGTCCGGTCCGAAGGCAACGCCTGCAGTCAGCATCAGGACGATTCCCGGGATGCGGAGATGATACGCCAGCGCCTGGGCAACCATGCCCATGGCCAGAGCCAGCCCGATGGTCAGGCCGGGGTTGTAGAAAACGGAGGTTTCCATGGGAGGCTGGTCCTTGTCAGCAAGGTGAAAAAAGTGTGGCGATGGTGGTCGTCAGGCCTGCTCCAGAAAGATCCGGCCTCTTCCGCATTGATTGCACTAGCCCGGCCGCCATCAGCACGCAGGGCGGAGGCAAGCCGTGCGGAATGGGGTGTCCACCGTGGTGTGAAAGCGGGTCGCGGCCCTATCCAGCGACAGGACAGTGGTCGCTTTTTCGTCATTGATTACCGCGGCCTTTCTCTGGGAAAGCGCCCCAAATCCCACAGCAGGGGGACGGGGCTAGTAGAGCTTGCGTTTGCCAAAGGCCGAACCGATCACGGTGAAGGTGTTCTCGACAATGAACATGGCGTCCGCGTCAATGGTAAACACGATCTCTTCCAGCCGTTTGAGCTGCACATTGTTGGTGATGGTCATGAGCATGTTACGGGCTTCACCCGTATAGGCACCTTCTGCCTTGATGATAGTGGCTCCATGCTTGAGTTTATTCAAAATAGCCTGGGAGATTTCCTGGTAATCTTGGCTGATGATATAGACGACCTTGCGCTGGCTGAAAATTGACAGGGTGTAGTCTATCATGGTCGAGGAAATGAAGACGAGGATCATCGAGGCGATCACCAAATCCGTGTTCATCAAGAACAAACTGTAGGCGAAAAGCACCAGGTTGAACAAGAAATAGAATCGACCGATACCCAGGTTGTACTTTCGGTTGAGGATGACCGCGATGATATCCAGGCCGCCGCCGGACCCGAGAGACCGCAGTATCACGCCGCTGCCGGCGCCGCAGATGACACCGCCGGCAATGGCAGCGTAGAGTTGGTTTTCGATGTGAATAGAGAGATCAATCAGTACAAAGCCGAAGGTGGTGACCAGCATGGCATAGAGACTGTAAAAAAAGAACCGGCGACTCACCATGATCCAGCCAAGGATAAACAGCGGCAGGT
>JAVEYP010000353.1:0-3220 GCA_034003445.1 Desulfobulbus sp. | reverse complement strand
TGCCGGTGCAGCGCAACAGCCGGGAAGAGAACCGGCAGATCAAGGCCGGTGAGCAACCGGAGGGCTGGAGCGAGGCCAGGAAGCGACAGAAGGACGTGGATGCCCGGTGGACCAGGAAGAACGGCAAAAGCTTTTTTGGCTACAAGAACCACATCTCGGTGGATGTAAAGCACAAATTGATCCGGAAATTTCACGTCACCAGTGCGGAGGTGCATGACAGCCAGGTGGTGGAGGAACTGCTGGATAACAACAACACCAACCGTGAACTGTGGGCGGATTCCGCTTATCGCTCCCGGGAGCGGCTGGCGTGGTTGCGCGAGCACGGGTACCGGGAGCGGCTGCAGCGCAAAGGCACCCGCAACCATCCGCTTTCCGCCTGGGAGCAGCAGGGAAACCGGACGCGGTCTCGCATCCGCTCCCGGATTGAACATGTCTTCGGCGTCCAGTCCCAGCGAGCTGGGAACCTGCTCCTGCGAGGAGTCGGCCTGGCCCGGGCGGTTGCCAGGATTGGTTTACGCAACCTGGCCTACAATCTGGACCGATACGGGACGCTGGCCCTGGCATAAGGGGGTGGTGCGTCCAGGTGTCGAAAAGGCATCTTCCGGATGCATCCAGGGCCCGCAGGACGGGTCGAAAGATGATCGAAAACGGTCGGGTTCCAACTGGCTCATGTCTCTCGTTGGCTGAATCATAGCGGTAAAGTGGTCGCTAGGTGCATAATCAAATTATTCGAGGGTCCCATAAGGTTTTCGATGCTCATCGATTTACAACAACTCAAAGAATTGGCGGGAACAGACTATATACAAATTTCTGTTCATCTCGTTTCCGCTCTGGTTGTGGGTGGTATAATTGGTTTTGAACGGAGTTTCCACGGACGCCCCGCGGGTTTTCGTACGCACACCTTGGTCTGTTTAGCATCCAGCCTGCTTATGGTGGTGACGTATTATCAATGGCAATGGTTACCCGGGGTACCGCTGGATACTGTCCGTACTGATCCGACCAGAATGGCTCAAGGAATAATGACAGGTATAGGTTTCCTTGGAGCAGGAGTTATCTACAAGGAGGGGCGCAGCGTTCGAGGGCTAACCACATCAGCATCAATATGGATCACCGCTGCGATAGGAATTCTCCTTGGGGTGGGATTCTATTTTCCAGCTCTTATCGCCACTTTCCTCACGGTAGGAACCCTGTCTGTTTTTCGGTGGATTGAAGCCAGAATGCCTGCAAATCTCTATGCACACCACAGCCTGACCTTTGACAGGAACAACGTCATGCAGGAAAAAGAAGTGCGAACATTGTTGAAAAATCATGGCTTTACTGTCGCCAACATGAGTTACCGAACTTCTGAAAATGGTCGTTTTTTTGAATACAAAATGGTCATCGGAACGATTGACTCGCATAAGATCTCCACGCTCGCCGACTCGTTGCGGCGACTTGAAGAGGTGCGAACATTTCGAATTTCCCCAACAGGAGATTGACATCTGAGTGATTCTGCTGGCGCGATCCCGGAATGCTTACCCAGGATCGCCCGTCGCGGCCTTCCTCAAGGCTCTCATAAAGGCCATTAAATCTAACTGCTTCCCCCATCCTCGAAATGTGCAGCCAGAGGATACCGAAACGAGGATACTTTCTTCAGCACCCTCTCCTTGTTGGCCGCTTTGACTGAGAACCTGCCGGAATCCACCTCATTCGTCAAGGAGCTAAAAAGAGGGTCCTGTCCTTCATGACAACTCAATGGAGACAATCCTCGTAGATCCTGGAAGACATGCCGCCGCCAGCGGCCTTCAAACTAGCGGTCGATCCACAGGAAACCGGCCCTGAACCCAATGTCGACCAGCGCCTAAAATGCGACACCAAACAACCATCACCATCTCTGCCGGGAGGACCGCCATGTCTCAGCACACCGTCTTCCTGCAGTGCAAACTGACCGTTATCACTGCCACGGCCTGAGACTCGTCGTTCTGTTCTACGCCATGCACGCTACGGCCTTCTCATTCCGGACAAGTTCAACCCACCTTCTAAAAGACATTCTCGCTTAATTCTGCCTAAGTTCGCGATCAATTTCCAGGAAAATGTCCCCCTCCACTGAGGCCTCCCTCCCGCATGACACCGTTTCGGTCGAGTTCCTCTAGCTCAGGCACACCGACTTCCTGGACCTAGTGCTGACCAGAACAGGCCTGGTCGGCGGTGTGGCCAGCGTCGTTAATCTTCTCTGCGTCCGACTCTGCTCGCGACACCGACACGACCACCCCTGCGACAAGATCGACCGTCTACGCCACACCGGCCAGGAAGCGCAGGTCACCGTGCCACCTGGCCTGCGCGGTTACCAGCCGCCCGGACATGACTAACCCCATCTATCGGCCGTGCCGGAAAGGATTGTAGTCGGACCTGATATCCAGGTGCAAGAAGAATGAGGTGCTACTGCTGGTCGCCCCCCGTGTGGTCGGTGCGTACCAGCGATGTGGCTTTTTTGCCAAGGAGTATCCGGGCAACGCAGTAGCCGTCCAACACGCCGTCTTCCTGAAAAGAATTGACAACCATTGTCCTGCTAGGTAGTGCTTACAGCCAGTTCGGCAGCCCGGCCGGCAGGCCTGCGGCCGGCGGCACACCGCAGCCTTGACCGCGCCGACGCGAGGACCACCTCATGGATCGAAACTACAGAATGCTCTGGTGGCGCCACTGCCTGACCATCATCGGTTTTTCCGTCATTCCGCTGTTGTTCATCAACCTCAGCCTGTACACCGTATTCGACCGCATCTATACCGCCAAGGTTACCGAAACCCTGCGCAGCTCGGTGGAAAACCGTCGAGACGCCATCGACCTGTTTTTTAACGAGCGCATTGCCCAGCTGTTCACCGTTGCCAACACCAACACCTTTGCAAACCTGACCGACGAAGCCTACCTCGGCCGGTTGTTAGAGATCATGCACACCAAGTCCGATTCCTACATGGACATCGGTATCATCGACAGCGAAGGCAAACACCTCGCCTATGTCGGTCCCTATCACGACCTGCACATGTCAGTGAACTACAAGAACGAGCCCTGGTTCAACGAGGTCAAGGCCAAGGGCACTCACATTAGCGATATTTTCATGGGGCACCGTAACTTCCCCCACTTCATCATCGCGGTGACGGTCCGGGAAAAGAACACCTCGTGGGTCCTCCGGGTGACCATCAACCTGAAGAACATCGACGATATCGTGCGGCAGGCGTGGACCGGC
>JAVEYP010000352.1:0-3221 GCA_034003445.1 Desulfobulbus sp. | reverse complement strand
TATTGAGGCTAAATCTTGTCATCTTCTCTTTCCCGGTTAAAAAAAATCCAGTCTGAATTCCCGTTACTATCGCACCTGCCAACGATAATAACAAAAAAGCATATCTCATTTATTCGTATGGGCCAACAGAAAAGGCCACTGGCCAGAAATTCTGGCCAGTGGCCTCGTTCAGCGGAGCTGTCTCCCCGGGTAGCGCGTTTTATCGCCCGTCAGCCCCAGGGAATCGAAGCAAGCCGATCAATAGACGCCCAAAAGGTTGAGGGCCAGCAGAATCAGGCCGACGCAGGCGATGCGTTTGACCACGATAGGGCTGACCCGCTTGGCAATCTGCGGGGCAATGTAGCCGCCGAGAATGGCAGCCGGAAACATGGCCAGGAAGAACAGCAGATCGAAGTTGCCGAACTGGTAATGGCGCAACGAACTGACCGTGGTGCTGAAAAAGATGGCGAGCAATGAACTACCGACCACCAGGTACATGGGTAGCCGAAGGGCCACGGTCATCAACGGCACCATGAAGGGCCCGCCACCAAAGCCGAACATCGACGACATCACAGCAATGAGGAAGCCGCCGATACAACCGACCACCATGTTAACCTTGAATTCCTGTCCCCAAAATTCTACTTTCATATGTTCATCCTCCTCGTACAATCAGTTAATTGCTGCCCGTGCCCGATAATTCGGCGCGCTTTTTGAACTCCTTGAGAATGGCCTGCTCCTTCTTGTTCTTGGCCAGGTACCCAGGGGTTGTCTGCCAGAGCATAAGGGCGGCCAGGACAAGGAGAATCCAGCCAAAGGCAAACTTAAACTGCGATAGGGTAATCATTTCCGTCAATTTCGGGCCAATGAAGGCTCCCAACAGCATGGCGCAACCGATGCTGCAGCCAAGCTTCCAACTGATGAACTTGATCTTGGAATAGTTGAATATTCCGCTGCCCTGGGAAAAGAGCACGGTCGGGGTTACCGTACCGGCGACCACGGTGTGTGGCAGCATCGGGAACAGGGCCAGCAGCAGGGGATTGAGAATAAACCCACCACCCGCGCCCATAAGCACACCGAAGATGGCAACCGCCAGGGTCAGCACAAACGGGTAGATAATGTTCAGGCTGGTACCAGCGTTCACCAGGTACATGTTCGGGAAGGCAATCTTATTTTCGAAGGTCGCGGGCTGGCTTTTCGCCTGCTGGTCGACTACAGCAACCACCTGGTACTGGCCTGGGGCGATACCCTTGCGGATGTTCAGGTCGGCAACGTAAGTTCCGTCTGGCTGCACATCTACGTTAGCCGTGAATAGGTTGTCGATGTTGCGAAAACGGGACTTAACCAACTGCATGGACCGCTTCCTGTTCTCCTTCTCATCCATGGGCTCCAGCAGGGCACCCCGGCTGCCGATGACGCTGGCCATCAGGGTCGACTGGTAGCGGTCGATCTTGGCCTCGGCCGGCACGTTGTAGGCAGGGTCAGCGCCCAGGTCCTTGACCAGCTCACTGTAGCTCCACTTGTTGCCCTTTGTCTTGGCCTCGTCGATCTTTACCTGCATCTCCTTGGGCACAAAGATCTTGTAGTAGGCCGGCATCTCACCGGTGATGTAGAAGATGTACGGTCGCTTACCGGTTTCCTTGTCCTTTTCGCTGTCGAAGCGGTTGGAGCGCACGTCGTGTCCTGAGGCCCACACCTCGATGAAGACCGGCTTGCCCGCCGGGGCCTGGCCGGTCACCCTAATGCTACCGCCGTTGTTGATCTCGGTTCGATCAATGGCAATGGTCGGCGCCGTCAAGTCACTGACGACGGTCTCCACGGCCTTGGCCGTACCGGCGCCGAACAGCAGCGCCATTGCCGCGAAGAAACACGGCAGCATCATACCTCTCTTGTTCATGTTTTCTCTCCTTCCTTTGTGTAGTTTCCGACCGTCCGACAGCCTCCTGACCGCGCACGGCACTCTTGACGCAACCTGCACCTTGCCGACCTATTGTCACCACTCATCGGTGCGGGCCAGGTAATCCCTCATCCTCTCCTTGCACACACCTCCTTGTTCTGCGGGCCCAGGGCCTCAGTCTTTTTCGGTATCATCATTTAAGCTCAGAATTCTGCTTTCGCCAACATAGGTGGTACTGGTGAAGCCGGTCATGGCGGTCATCTTACGGGTAAGTTCGCCTATCTGCTTAAGGTTGCGGACAATAACCGCAAGGTCCTCGGCCACCTCGGCCCGGTCCTCATCCTCGACCAGCAGGTCCGCCGTGCCAAGTGCCGCGAACAGCGGGCTGTTGATCTCATGGGCCACCGTACCGGCAAGCTCTATGACCCCCTGGAGCCTGCTGCTCTGCAGTTTTTCCTCGGCCAGTAGGTGCTCGGCAGTGATGTCGCGGATGACCTCAATAACGTGTTCGACGCGGCCGTCCGCGCTGCGGATCGGCGAGGCACTCCGCTCGTACCAGCGGGGCTGGTCGCCGTCCTGAAATTCCTGGACAAACGGCCGCATCTCCTCGCCGACGAGCACCTGGTCCACGGGGCAGCTCCGGCCACTGTCGTCACTGCGACACAGTTCGTCGTAGGCCTTGCCGAGCACTTCACCCTCCTCCTTACCGACCTCATCCAGGAAGACGCGGTTGGCGAGCACCACCTGGCGTTCCCTATTCAGCACCAGCAGTTGGTGCTGCAGGCTGTTGATAATGTCGGCTAGGAACTTCTCATGCCCTTCGAGGCGGCCGAGCAGCAGGTTGATCTTCTGGTAGTTGCGTGCGTTGCGTATGGCAGTGCCACCGACCTCGGCCAGGGTAACCGCAAAGTGTACCTCCACATCGGTAAACACTCGCGGCACGTCAGAGAGAATGCGCATCACGCCGATCACCTCGTCGTGAACCTTTAGCGGCACGGCAAGCAGCGAGACGATCCCCTCGGCCTGCATCTGCTCGTGATACTCGACCCGAGGGTCGCGACTGAGATCGTAAATAGCTACCGGTTCTCCGGCAAGCACCATGCGGATATTGCGCTCGTTTTCCACATCGCCGCGTTGCAGGTAGCGCTCTGAGAGGCCGTGGGCGCCGGCCAGTTCCAGGTGGCGGCCAGCCTGGTCGAGCAAACGCAGGGTACAGCCCTTGGCGGCCATGGTCACAGCCACGCGCTCAGCCATGGACTGCAGGATGGCCTTCAGGTCCAGGGTCGAATTGACCAGCCGGGAAATCGCCTGCAATTCACTGAGAAACCGTACCTGCCGCCCCATCTGC
>JAVEYP010000351.1:0-3227 GCA_034003445.1 Desulfobulbus sp. | reverse complement strand
CGGTGATCGTGCAGGTATTGATCACGTACACATCCGCCTCGTCGTGGAAGGGGACGAGCGTGCAGCCGCGCTGCGTGAAGGCCGAGGCAAAGGACGCTGATTCGAACTGGTTGACCTTGCAGCCAAGGGTGGTGATGGCGACTTTCTTCATGGGCGGTCTCCCGCGGTGGCCGGCACCGGTCGACTGATCACACTGCTGCCGATAACCCCGTCGCCCTTGTAAAAGACGGCGAACTGACCCGGGGTGATGGCCCGCTGTGGCTTGGCAAAGACGACCCGCGCGGTGCCGGAGTGATCGGCCCTCACTTCGGCAGTGGCCGGTGTATGGCGCGAGCGGAGTTGCACCAGGCCGCGCCAGGGCAAGGGCGGTGGCGTACCCGCCCACTGCAGCGCATGGACGGAGCAGTCCTGGCGCAGCAGGTCCGCCGCCTTGCCGACCACCACCCGGTTCGCGGCGCCGTCGATGGCGGTCACATACCAGGGGGTGGCGTCCGGCAGTCCCAGGCCTCGGCGCTGCCCTACAGTGAATTGCGAGCAGCCGGTGTGTTCGCCGATGGTGCTGCCCTCGGTGGAAACCAGCGGGCCGATGGCCCGGCTGAGCCCGTGGGCGGCGAGGAAGGCCGGCAGACCCTCCGTGAGAAAACAGACGTCCTGGCTTTCCTCACCCCGGAAGCGCAGACCAAGGGTTTCGGCCCGGCGGTGTACTGCCTCCTTGTTCCATTCACCCAAGGGGAAGACAACGTCGGAGAGCTGCTCCGGACGCAGCCGGGCGAGGAAGTAAGACTGGTCCTTGGCCCGGTGGGCGGCCCGGCCGAGGTGCAGATGGCCATCTGCACGGATAAGACGGGCGTAATGGCCGGTGGCGATCCGGTCCATGCCAGCGGCGCGCATAGTCTCGGCCAAGAGACCAAACTTGATTGTCTCGTTGCAGTGAATGCAGGGATTGGGTGTCAGTCCGGCGCGGTAGCTGTCGACAAAAGAGTGGATAATGCGGTCAGTGAATGGTCGCTGGAGATCGACCACGGTCAGAGGCACGGCCAGCCGGTCAACCACTTCGCGCACTCGTTGCAGCTGCGCTTCCTGTCCGGGCAGGGGCAGGAGCATAAAAAAACCGCGAACTCGGTAGCCCTGTTCGCTCAGCAATAGAGCAGCGATGGTGGAATCGACCCCCCCGCTCATGGCAACCCCGACGTTCTTTCCAATCATGACCTGTGGCTGGCCGGTAAGCGATGCCCGACGGGCGGGTGGAACCCGGGTCGCCGAGCGCATCGTCGAAGGAGGCAGAAAAGGGCTGCGGTCACAACAGTGCGTTCAGCACGTCGCAGCGGCGGCAGACTTCCATTTTTTCCTTCCAGGTCTTGTGGGCCGTACAGTCGCAGAGGGTATCGCTGAGGAACCAGCAGAGATGCCCAGCGTGGAATTCCCAGGCCGGGCACTTTTTTTTGAGACCGCATTTTTTTACTGTCCAGCAGTCCTTGCGTTTCACCCGGCCGTTGCCGCGCTGGTTGACCGCCAGGAAAAACAGCTGTCTCTCGACATGGATGGGGATCGACCGCCAGCCCTGCTCATAGCTTTGTACGGCCTTGAGCGAGACCCCCAGCAAGGCCGCGAGCGATTTTTGCGTTTTTCTCAGTTTGGTCCGCAAACTGACGAATAATTCACGATCCATTTCTATCACCAGGATGGAAGATTGCGTTGGCCCAGAGATACCACACGGTGCGCAGGGCGGCAATTCCTTTTGCCGTCACTTTGGGCACGGTTCTGGGCAGACATAGGCCAGGCGGACGGGGCTTGGCGACTGAAATGACAATGGAAAAAAACGGCGTAATAGGGTAGCTTCATAACATCATGAGGGCGTCCACCTCAGCATCCGAAACGACGACGACGCAACGCGCGGTCCTGACAACGAACCGAGCCGCAGCGTTGGTACATTTTCTATGAAGGATCAGCAGAAAGAGAACGGGACCGGACTGGCCCGGTTGAAACGGGCGATCAGGTGCTCGTCCGCCGGCTTGGCGGCGGCATGGAAGAACGAGGAGGCGTTCCGTCAGGAGCTGCTCGTTGGCCTGGTACTCCTGCCGCTCGGCCTGTGGCTGGGCAACAGCGGCGTGGAGCGCGCCCTGCTGGCCGGCAGTGTCATCCTGGTGTTCATCGTCGAGATGCTCAACAGTGCCGTGGAGGCGGTGGTCGACCGTATAGGCCTTGAGCGTCACGAGTTGTCCGGCCTAGCCAAGGACCTTGGTTCCACCGCTGTTTCCTTTTCCCTGCTGCACGTCGTCGTCGTTTGGCTGTTCGTCTTGCTCGGCTGACACGAACGGGCCGGCCAGTTGTTCGAACCCTTCAACGATCGCCTCAGCCGGGCCATCGCAATAATTTGTCCGAGTCGCTGCGCATCTGCCTGCCTCAACGGCGCCCGACCGCTCCCTGGCTTGCCGTCCCGGCTAGTACTCGGGGCGAATCGTCACCGGCTGGCGACTTATCCCGATACTGAGGCCTTGTTCAGGCCATAGATCCGGAAACATGACCCGGTTCAGCCGGGGGAGCGCCTGGGTCAGCGCTTACCGTAGGCGTTCAGTTCCTCCAGCATCGGCCCGAACAGTTCTTCATAGGCCGGGATGGCCTTGCGCAGGATGACGTCCAGGTGGGCCAGGTCCGCACTGTTAACCACCAGGTTGGCGCTCTGGGCCAAGGCCTCCAGGTCGTACAGGGTGTGGAAGACGTTGCCGATAAGGATATAGAAGACATACCGCCGCCGCTCCATGGGCAGCCGCCGCATGTGGGCATGCAACGGGGACTGCGCCAACGGTCCTTCCATCTCGGTCTGCAGCACGATGCAGGCAAAGTTGACGAAGCGCATCCTCTGCAAGGCGTCGGGCATTGAGTCGGCCAGCACTACCTGATATCCTACCGTTTCCAGGGCCTCAGCGATGCGCGCCTGAACCTCTCCCGGCTTATGAAGAACAAGGGCCATGGGCACGTCCTCGACCTTTTCCTCGCTTTCGGAGACGTTCGTTTGCAGCCAGTCCAGGTTCGGCGGTGGTGGAGGCTGCACCCGGGCCCTGTCCTCGCGTGGTGGTTGGCCCGGCTGTTCCAAGGTGATGGCCCCGCTGCAGCGCGGGCATTTTATGGTGAGGGTTGTCTTGGGCTTGAGCTGGGTTAAGGCTTGTCGAAGTCTCGTGATTTGGTCGTCGGTGAGCTGCAGGGCCTGCTGGCAGTGAGGGCAATGG
>JAVEYP010000350.1:0-3235 GCA_034003445.1 Desulfobulbus sp. | reverse complement strand
TTCAATCCACGCCCCCGCGTGGGGGGCGACGCGGGCTGATCGTGGGCACCTGGACCGTGAGCGCGTTTCAATCCACGCCCCCGCGTGGGGGGCGACCCACCCGGGCCTGCAGGTCCTGCGTTCCGCCAACGTTTCAATCCACGCCCCCGCGTGGGGGGCGACCAAGCAATGTCCCGGTTTCAGCCACGCAGAGATCGTTTCAATCCACGCCCCCGCGTGGGGGGCGACTGCTGACTCGTAACAACAACTAACGAATCAGTTTTTTCTACATAATCCGCGAAGCCCGGCTGTTGGCCTATTCATTCACCTCCTCTGTCAGCCCGCATATTCGGCAATCGCCCAGTGGGCAACCATCGCGAAGTACCTGGTATTCCCTGGGTGCCGATGGTTCGCGGCGTCTTTTACCTACACAATAAGAGGACCTTCCTGGTCAATGCTCTCCTTGGCGCCGACATGCTCTACCCGGTTACGCCAATGGGCCCCGAGATAGTAAAAGCGGAGGCTGTCGGCCTCCAGATCGATTTCGTTAATCAATGCTTGGCGCATTTTGGTCCACTGGGCTGGATCAACCACGCATTCAAACACTGAGAACTGCACCCGCTGACCGAAATTACGACAAACCTTGGCCACACGCCGCAACCTTTTGTTGCCGCCGGGTTCACTGGTACGCACATCGTAACTCACCAAAACCATCATGGCCACACCCCGTTATTTCCAGATGACTGGCGGGTAACCGTCGAGGTCACCACGGAGATATCTGGCAAACAGCAGGGCTTGTATGTGAAAAAACATCCCCAACGACATTTTCTCTTCGAGAAAAGGATGGATTAGTTCCTCCTGCTTACGTTTCTGATAAGCCACCAACAGGGTTTTGCGGGCTGCATCGCTCATCCGCACAGCACCACTGTCGCTCATGGTAAAATCGCGCTGCTGTAGTTGTCCCAGATTGACCAACGACAAGGCCAGACGGTCTGCCATCGGACGAAACTCCTCCATCAGATCAAGTGCCAAACCAGCCCTCCCCGGCCGATCACGGTGCAGATACCCAACCGCCGGATCGAGCCCGACAACTTCAAGCGCTGAGCGCATGTCATTGAGCACCAGAGTATAGAGGAAGGAAAGCAGGCAGTTGATGCGGTCTAGCGGCGGTCTGCGGCTGCGCCCACGCATAAAAAAATTGTCTTTATCGCGGACAATGAGATGATCAAAGGCACCGAAATAAACACGGGCCGCGTCGCCTTCCACCCCGCGTGTCTCGTCTAGGTTCAATTGACTTTGCAATCGCCTGAGCGCGGCCGCAAGGCGGTCGATGGCCTGCTGCAGTACAGACGCATCGATTTTGTCGCCATGGTCACGCAATGCCCGAAGCAGCACTGTTCGGCAATTCGCCACCTTCCCCAGGACGCAAGCGGCTGCCACTCCGGCCGAATAGTCCAGGTCATCGGCCCGTCGATACTGCTCGCGGCGCAAAAGGACATTCCCCGAAACCGGGCCTTGCACCCGTGCCAGAAATCGGCCGTTTTCGCTGAGGAAACTCAGCCCCACACTACGCTCACCGCAGAACCCCATCAAAAATGGGCTGCAGCCCACTTTGCCAAAGCAGACAATGGACTGGAGGGTGTGCAGCGGCACCCGCAAAGCGGTTTCTCCCTCGATGCGAACGGCCACGGTCTCGCCGTCCTTCGCCAGATACGCACCCTGGGTGGTGACAAACAGGGTGTTCAGATGCTTTTTCATAGCTGCACCATTTTCTGCAGATAGCGCCCTACACTTTTCCTGGTCGCCGTCTTGGGCAGACAAAGCGGTAAAAACGAGCAACTCTCACAACCGGCGTCATATTGCGGTGGCGGGGTCAAGGCTGCCTCAAGCAGGGCGTGCACAGCTACGACTGTCTGCGCGACCTTGTCCCTTAATGGATAATCAAAGATCACGGGTGTCCGCCTTTTTTTCTGGCCGTAGTACAGCGCCCCTTCGGTAACAACGCAGCCCAGCATCTCCTCCAGACAAAGCGCTTGGGCACAGAGCTGCACCCGGTCGGAATCGTCTTTTTTCGGTCGTCCCCGTTTATATTCCACTGGAAGGGGCAGCCACACGCCGTCTTGCTGAAGATGGAACTCGACAATGTCAGCCCGGCCGGTCACACCAAGCCCCAGCGAACGGATTGGCACATCAAACTCCACGCGCATCTTGCTTCGTGATTCTCGGCCACTGGTATGCACGCGTTCATGAAGGATACGGCCCTCGGCGGTCAGGCGGTTTTCCAACCAAAGTTGTTCTATATGAATCAGGGCGCACTGGCGCGGGCAGAACAAAAAATGCTGCAGGGCCGAGATCATCACCAGATCGTCCTCGTCATGGAGAGCGGCTGCGGCAAGCGACAAACCGCTGCGGTTGGTTATCCCAGCATCTTCAGTCATTGGATCTCTCCATGGCTACCGCATTCGATTTTTCGGTGAGCAGGTTGACAACCAGCCGGATCATCAGTTCCTTTTGTGCTGGATCGGAGGCGGCAATGAGCAAGGCCAGAGCGACCAGCGCTTTATTATCGAAACAAACCGTGTCGATGAGGCCGTTTGTCTGGAAAAATAGTAGAAAAAGAAAAGAACCGATGCGCTTGTTGCCATCGATAAAAGGATGGTCTTTGATGATAAAATAGAGCAGATGGGCCGCCTTTTCCTCGATGCCCGGGTAGAGATCCTGGCTATCGAAGGTCTGGTGGATTGCACCGAGGACCGCTGCCAGACTGTCCTCGCGTTCGCGGCCGAACAAATTGGTGGCCTCGCCTTTGGATGCGAGTTCGTGCTGCAGGCAGCCAATGCCCCGGCGAACAACCGCCAGGTCAAACGCTTTGCCATCGCCCCGATGGATGACTTCGGGCAGGGCAAGCCGGTCTTCGTCGTACTGCAGCAACAGGCTCCAGGTCAGTCCATACCGCCGGACCAGATCGAGCACCGCCAATCCGGTTTCGTCCGTCAGTTGATACTGTTTCAGGGTGGTGGCAAGCAGGTCTAGTACCCCGCGTAACTCGTCCACCCCTTTTTCTGCCAACCGTCGCTGATTGATTGCGTAGCCGCGCACCAGGTAATCTTTCAACACCGAACTCGCCCAAATACGAAACTGGGTGCCGCGCTGCGATTTTACCCGGTAGCCGACAGAGATGATAACATCAAGGTTGTAGACATTGGTTTGGTAGATTTTACCATCAGTGGCAGTTGTCCGGGATTTCCGGACAACT
>JAVEYP010000349.1:0-3242 GCA_034003445.1 Desulfobulbus sp. | reverse complement strand
TGGACCCAATGCGATACTTTTTGACGATTGTCCGGCGGGTCTTTCTTGAGGGGGCAGGGCTGGTGTACTTTTGGGGCGACATCTGGCCAATGTCGGTGATTGCCCTGGTGACGCTATCTCTGGCCACTTGGCTGTTCCGTCATCGGATGTACTGAATCGGGGGAGGGGAGGGGAGCGGTATCTCGATACACGATGATGCTCCGAGGTTGCCCGGTAGCAGGCAGCGGCCGCGTGCGCAGAAAAAACACCCCTGTCACTTTCTTTCTGTCCGCTGTTCTGTTTCAACGTCGCAAAGGCTGCTTAGTCAGCTTTTGCGACGTTTTTGTTTGTGCGTGGGAGCGCGATACAAAAAGAAGGAGAGGGAGAATCGGCTGGGGCCGCTGTGGTGCGCTGTTTCGTCTTTTGCGGTTACAAAGCGCGAAGGGATTCGGGCTTGAGATCCACTTCACCGGCCAGGGCCCGATCAAGCAGGGCCAGGGTGCGTTCTTTTTCCTCGGGCAGACGGGCACGTATAGGCAGGTAATTTGAGGCGTGGTTGGCGTGGAACAAACCGCCACTCAGGGTGGTGGCGGCGATCATGGCGCGCAGTTCGCGCAGGATTGCCAGCGGCCCGGGTAGGACAAAGCGGCCGGCCTGCCAGTCACTGTACAGACTGGTGCCGGGTTCGAGCAGCAGACTGAGCGCGCCGACGTATTCCGGGTCAATAGCGGTGAGCACCCGGCCGGTAGCCTCGGCGTGGATGAGCGAGCGTTCCTCGCCGGCAATGCCGAGCAGCACGGTCAGGGACAGCGACAGCTCGGCCTCGCGCACCTTGCGGCCGGCTGCGATCATTTCCGCAGCGTCCGCGCCCTTGTGCATGGCGGCCAGGGTTTCGTCGTCACCGCTCTCCAGGCCCATGTAGACAATGCCGAGCCCCAGCGCGCGCAGGGTCTTCAGGTCATCCACGCTCTTGGCGCGCAGGTTCTTGGTGTTGGCATAGATACCCACCCGCTCGATCTGTGGCAGCCGCTCGCGGATGCGGGTGAGCAGGGCGACCAGCCGCTCCTGGGGGAGGATCAGGGCGTCGCCGTCGCAGAGAAAAAGACGCCGGGCGTGACGGAAATTGCGCGACGCGTAGTCAATGTCGGCCAGTACCGTGGCCTCCTCCTTGAGAGTGAAGCGTTGGCCCTTGTACATACCGCAGAAGCTGCACTTGTTGTGCGAGCAGCCAGTGGTCACCTGCAGGAGAATACTGTTCGCCTCACTTGGCGGCCGATAGATGGTGCCCTGGTAGTCCATATTAGATGATAGGTTAAATTTGTTCTGTAACGCCTTGCCTCAAAGCTCTTTTATGCTGTTGACAAAGCGTTCCATATTGTGCCGGACCTGCTGGTAGGCAGCCGGGCTAAGGCCCGCGCCAAGACCAACCTTTTCCGCCATCTCTGCGGTGAGGAAGTCACCTGGGGCGTGAGCGTCGGCATTAATGGCCAGTGGGGCTCCGGTCCGTTCCGCCATCCGCGCTACATGGCCGTTGGTCAGGCTGTGGCCCTTGCGGCCGGTGATTTCGAGGAGGATGTTTTTTTCGGCCGCGAGTCGTGCTTCCTCTTCGGTGATGAACCCCGGGTGGGCCAGGATATCCACGCCCGCTTCCAGGGCGGCACGGTTGGTGCCAGGCATCACCGGCTCGATCGGCGACTCACCGTGCACCACGATCAGTTGCGCCCCAAGGGCCCGCGACTCGCGGGTGAGCGCGCCAATGAGGCTGGGAGGCACATGGGTGAGTTCCACCCCGACAATTAGCCGGGTACGATTGACCCGGTTCAGGTCACGCGCCGCACGAAGCAGGTTGGGGATGAGAAAGTGGATATTTGAGCTGTCGGCGTGGTCGGTAACGGCAATGGCGGTGTAGCCGAGTACCTCGACGCGGCGCACGTGCTCCGAGACCACGAGGGCACCGTCACTGAAAAAGGTGTGAGTGTGCAGATCGATCATGGCAATGGCTCAGGGGAAAGGGGAGAAGAGAATGTTAACGGACCAGTTCACCCTGCAGGGAGTGCATGCCTGCGTGCTGGATGCGGGCCTGCGCTAGATCGCCGGGCGCGGGGGGCTGCGGACCGGCCGGAAAATGAACAATCTGGTTGGCCCCGGTGCGGCCCTTGGCATCTGCCCCGGTGACCTCCTCGACGAGCATTTCAACCTGCCGGCCCAGCCATTCACGATTGTGCTCTAGACATATCTCGTTCTGCAGGGCTTGAAAAGCGCTCAGCCGGTCCTGCTTGACCTGTTCGTCCACCTTGTCGGCAAAGTCGGTGGAGCGGGTATGCGGCCGGTCGGAATATTTGAAGGAAAAGGAACTGTGAAAACGGACCGCAGCCAGCAGGTCCACGGTCCCCTGGAAGTCTTCGTCCGTTTCTCCCGGAAAGCCGACAATGACATCCGTGGCCAGGGCGATGTCTGGTCGGACCCGCCGCAGCTCGGCGACCTTGGCGAGGTAGTCTTCCACCGTATATTTGCGGTTCATGCGGCGCAGCACTGCGTTCGATCCGGACTGCACCGGCAGGTGGAAGTGTGGGCAAAGGATGTCGAGGTCGGCGAAACACTCTATCAGTTCAGGCGATAAATCCTTAGGGTGGGAGGTGGTGAAGCGCAGCCGCCTCAGACCGGGTGTGGCCGCCACTTTGCGCAGCAGGGCGGGAAAGTCCACGGCCGTGCCTGCCACCTGATTGGTCCGACCGTACGAGTTGACGTTCTGGCCGAGTAGGGTGATTTCTTTGGCTCCTTGACGGACAAGGATCTCTACCTCTTCGAGGATGTCCAGCACTGGCCGGCTGATCTCCCGGCCCCGAGTAACCGGCACCACGCAGTAGCTGCAAAAGTTGTTGCAACCCTGCATGATGGTGACAAAGCGCCGGCAGCTGTCCGGGGTAGGGGAGGGGGGCGCGTCGACGAGCAATTTTTGGAAAGCAGGGATAACAAAAGAGGCGTCCAAATCGGTGGCGACCTCCCGGCTGGTCTCACGCCGGCGCAGGCGGCCGAGCATTTCGGGCAGACGGTGGATCTGCTGGGTGCCGACGATCAGATCCACATGGGGCATACGAGCAGCCATCTGTTCGCCGTCCTGCTGGGCCACACAGCCGGCCACGCCGATGAGCAGCCACGGTTTTTTCGCCTTGGCCTCGCGGAGTTGCCCGAGCAGACTGTATACTTTATGGGCGGCCTTTTCCCGGATACTACAGGTGTTGATAAGAATTACATCGGCACTA
>JAVEYP010000348.1:0-3249 GCA_034003445.1 Desulfobulbus sp. | reverse complement strand
CGTGTGCTCTTCCGATCTATTTGCAACTGAGAGCTTGTCTGCAAACAGGAGGGCTTCGAACACGGCCTTAGGGCTCTCGCCGATTTCGGTCCGAGTGCACTTTGTCTTCGGCCTGCCAGCCTAAAACCCCCGGTAAAACAGCCTGCAGCTAGCCTGGTGGGAAACGGTTGTTGTTAGGCGCCGACGATTGGTGTTCACGACGAGGGAACGCAAGATTCGCGGCTCTCTCGTGCTTGCTCGGGCATCAGTGCTGCTCTCCCTTTGCCCAGACACGCCACTAGCTCTAAAGGCCAGCCTGAACAGCGAGGCCGTACCCTGCCGGCGAAACCACCCCGCTGACAAGCGTTCGCTCCAGCGACAGGGTCTCACTGGAGCGCCAGTGGCCCTGAACGAATACGAGGAGGAAGAGGGACAACGACCAGAGGGCCTCGATCAGGCCGTGGTACAGGTAGCTTTGCACCATCAACAGCAGACCCTGTGTGTGCCGTGAAGCCTCTTCCACAGAGGCTGCTGTTGCCTGCATTCCCACCAGCACACCACTGTAGACCTCACCCGAAATTGGTCATCCTCTCTGGGGTACGGGGTCCACTGGTTACCGTGCGAAACCGTCCCCTTGTTGACTTCGGTAGAGGACCGCGAGTGTAGTCGCACCACGATCGGCCTGGTCGGCTTGTCTATGTCAGGGGCCTCCAGTCAAGGCTTTTTGCGCCTGCTTGTGGCTGGTGACACCTCGTTCAGTGTGCCTGCCAAAAAGACAATCCATCATGGCAACACGGTTCCCCTTTCGGTTGCATCTGTGGTATGCACATTCTGCCTTTGCGATCACCAGAAAAGAGCCTCCCCTCGTGCCTGTTGAAGAGTCGAGTAAAACCCTGGCGAGCCGCACTGCTCTCTGCCAGCGAGCACGTGCTAACTCAAGTTTACAGTTACCTCGAAACTCGAGTTGGCAGGTGACAACCAACGTGACCGGTCGATGGTGAACCTGCCCTGCCCTGCAGGTCGTATCCTTTAGATTTCAAATAGACTGTCGACCCGCCCCGGAATTGGCCCAATCATTGCTTATCACCCTTGCCACCGTGTGATGGCAATACCCCATTCACTTTTCTTTCATCATTTCAAGGAGGAGCGTTTTCATGGCGCAATCAGACACCAACGTTGTTGTCGATCACGGCGAAAGCCGCTGGTCGGATCTCTGGACAAAGGAGGACTACCTGGCCATCTGGCTCGGTTTTACGATTATCTTCGTCAGCCTGCTTGCCTATTTCACATTCGGGCCGAAAGACGAATTTGTCCTCCAGATCGATGCGGCAAACCAGATCCAACAAGCGGAAGCAGCCAGAGCACCGTTCAAAACCATCGCCTGGCACGAGGCTAATCAGCAAAAGGCAAGCCTGAAGGGAAGCAACACCGCTTTCGGCAAATTTGCCAATCATTGGACCACTCGTCCCGCTGCCTGGAGTGACAACCCTATGGACGCCTTTGTGCGGACCGAGGCCAAGGCCAAGGCGCTGAACGACAAAGCCAAACCCGCCTACGAAGAGGCCAAGGCAGCGACGGCAACCGCGCTAGCCCAGGCCCGCCAGGCCGAAGCCGCGGCAGAGGCGGCGGCCTTTACCGACCAAACGCTCAACGACCAAACGATCGCCGCAATTACCGGTTGGCAGGCCGCCATAAAAAAAGAAGCTGGCGCAAAGAAGAAGGCGTCCAACAAACCGTACAACCTCCTTCCCACCCTGCTCGGTCTCTGCCTCTTTTTCATCGTCATGCTCGGTACCGGCATCAAGCTGATGGGGCAAAAATTCACATCCTTTGCCATCGGCTTTTTCGTGGTGTTCTTCGTGACCGTGCTCGCTTACCTGCTTGGCAATCATGCCATCTCCAGACAATACGGTTTCGGCGCTGAAGCTTGGGGTATCCTGCTCGGCATGCTGATTGCCAACACCATCGGTACGCCGAGGTGGGTACTGCCGGCCTGCCAGGTGGAGTTCTTCATTAAGACCGGACTGGTCCTGCTCGGCGCCGAAGTCCTGTTCGGCAAAATCCTGGCCATCGGCATCCCCGGTGTTTTCGTGGCTTGGGTCGTTACCCCGACTGTGCTCGTCAGCACCTATATCTTCGGACAAAAAGTGCTGAAGATGCCTTCCAAGACGCTGAACGTTGTCATCTCCGCCGACATGTCGGTCTGCGGCACCTCCGCGGCCATTGCCGTGGCCGCCGCCTGCCGGGCCAAGAAAGAGGAGCTCACCCTGTCGATTGGCCTGTCGCTCGTCTTTACCGCCATCATGATGATTGCTTTGCCGGCCTTCATCAAGTGGGTCGGCATCCCCGAGGTTCTTGGCGGCGCCTGGATCGGCGGCACCATTGACTCGACCGGTGCGGTCGCCGCGGCCGGTGCCTTCCTTGGCGATAAAGCCATGTATGTGGCGGCAACGATCAAGATGATCCAGAACGTCATGATTGGTGTGACCGCGTTCTGCGTTGCGCTCTACTGGACCATGAGTGTTGAGCGGACCGCCGGCCGATCGGTTGGCGCCGGTGAAATCTGGCACCGCTTTCCAAAGTTCGTGCTCGGCTTTCTCGCAGCCTCGGTTCTCTTTTCTCTCCTTGACAGCAACCTCGGCGAAGACCTGAACGCTGCCCTGCTGGACCAGGGAGCGGTCCGTGGCGGTACCCGTCTGCTGCGTGACTGGTTCTTTGCGATCTCCTTTGCGGCAATCGGCCTGTCGACCAACTTCCGTGAGCTGGCCCAGTATTTCAAGGGCGGCAAGCCGTTGATCCTCTACTTCTGCGGTCAGAGCTTAAACCTGGTCTTGACGCTGGCCATGGCCTACCTGATGTTCTACGTGGTTTTCCCGGAGATAACCGCGAAGATTTAGCAACTTAACTCTTATCACGCCGGCCGGGGAGCCTGCTCTCCGGCCGGCCAATGACTCATGACACAAACCACTGATACAAGACTGCCAAACACGCAAAGCCTGCCGCGCCGCCTGTTTTCCTTCACCGTTGCGCTCGTTCTGCTGCTTGGCTTCATCTACGGCGCCCTGCCGCTGCTCACCGACTCGGTGGGCATCCTGCACCGGATGTCGCTTGTGCTGGGCGAACAGGATATCGACCCCTCCCGCTATTATTACACCGCCGTCGTCCAAGTCCGAGAATCTGAACTCTATCTAAGATCGGTTCTCAAAGAGGAGTGATCACTCAGGCATGGTCCGCCGCGCTAGGCTTTTTGATGGAAAGCCCGGCAACGGT
>JAVEYP010000347.1:0-3256 GCA_034003445.1 Desulfobulbus sp. | reverse complement strand
CCATTCCCTGTTCGGCGGCATCACGGCCCCGATCTTCAATGCCGGCCGCATCGCCGCCACCATCGAGATCCAGGACGCCCTGGTGGAGCAGGCGCGCCTGGCCTACCGTTTGGCAGTGCTCGTTGCCCTGGAGGAGGTCGAGAACACCCTCTCCGCAGTGGCCAACACGGGAGAACGAAGGGCCCAGCTGACCGAGGCCGCCGCTGCTGCACGGACCACCCTGACCATTGCCGAACAGCGCTACGCCAGTGGTCTGGCCGACTTTCTCAGCGTGCTCGACGCGCAGCGCACCCTGTTCAGCCTGGATGAACAGCTGGCCGGCAGCACCGGCGAGTTGGCCCGCGCCCAGATCCGTCTCTACAAAGCCATGGGCGGCGGCTGGTCGGCCGCTGCCGCACCCCTCCCCACACAGGAACAGCAATGAACGCACCGGAAACAAACGGAAACGACCAGGACGCCAAGCTCGCCCAGCTTATCGCCGGCGGCGGCCGACCGCCCTTGTGGCGCCGCTGGCTGATCCCTACCTTGGTCCTGCTCCTGGTCGGTGGCCTGGTCGTCTTCCTGCTCAACCGCCGCAGCAAAGAGCCGGCCTTCCGCTACCGCACCGAGGCCGTCATTACCGGCAATCTGGTGGTCAAAATCTCGGCCACCGGCAACCTGCAGCCAACCAACCAGGTGGAGGTGGGCAGCGAGCTCTCCGGCATCATCGACAAGGTGTACGTGGACGATAACGACCGGGTGACCAAGGACCAGGTGCTGGCCCGCCTCGACCTCGCCAAACTCGAGGACGCGGTGGCCCGCTCCCGCGCCAACCTAGACGCGGCCAAGGCCAAGGTCCTGGAAGCCCAGGCCACGGTGGCTGAGTCGCGCGCCAACTTGGCCCGCTTCCGCCAGGTGGCGAAACTCTCCGCTGGCAAGGTGCCATCCCAGAGCGAGATGGACATGGCCGTGGCCGCGCTTAAGCGGGCCGAGGCGGCCGAGGCCAGCGCCCGCGCCGCGGTCGGCCAAGCCGTGGCCACACTCAAATCCGACGAAACCAACATCAATAAGGCCCATCTCCGCTCGCCGTTTGACGGCGTGGTACTCAGCCGTCAGGTCGAGCCCGGCCAGACCGTGGCCGCCTCCTTCCAGGCGCCGGTGCTGTTTGTGCTCGCCGAGGACCTGGCAACCATGGAACTGCAAGTGGATGTGGACGAGGCCGACGTCGGTCAAACCGCGGTCGACCAGCCGGCAGTGTTCAGCGTCGACGCCTGGCCGGGCCGTCGCTACACGGCAGTGATCACCCGCATCGGCTACGGCGCAAACAACAAGGAGGGGGTCATCTCCTACCCGGGCGTTCTGGCCGTGGACAACAGCGACCTCAGCCTGCGACCGGGCATGACCGGCACCGCGGAAATCACCACCCTCACCCACGACAACGTCCTGCTCGTGCCCAACGCTGCCCTGCGCTTCACCCCGCCCGACCCGGAAGCGGCGGTGGACAAGCCGGGGAACAGCCGCGGTGCCCTGGGCATGCTCATGCCCAGGCGGCCAGTGTCGACGCGTCGGGCCCAGCAGTCGCAGACACCGAGCGAAGGTCAGCAGCGCGTCTGGGTCCTGCAGGCCGGCGTTCCAGCGCCGGTGCCGGTCCAGCTCGGCGCCACGGACGGTCGTTATACCGAGGTCATGAGCGGCGAGCTGCAAGCCGGCATGGACGTGATCACCGAGGCGCAAGCGGCGAAGCCATGAACGCGCCGGCCACCCTTATCCGCTTAAGCGGTATTACCAAGACCTATGGCAAGGGTCAGGCCGCCTTTCAGGCACTCAAAGGCGTTGATCTGGTCGTGGAGGAGCGTGAGTTTGTGGCCATCATGGGGCCGAGTGGTTCGGGCAAGTCAACGGCGATGAACATCATCGGCTGTCTGGATACCCCCACCAGCGGCAGCTACCAGTTCCACGGCCTGCAGGTCGAGCGGCTGGACCGCAGACAGCGTGCCCTGCTCCGGCGCAACTGCCTGGGCTTTGTCTTCCAGGGGTTCAACCTGCTGGCACGCACCAGCGCGCTGGAGAACGTCGAACTGCCGCTCATCTACCGGGGTGTGCCGACCGCTGAGCGCCATGCTGCGGCACGCGACGCACTCGCCCAGGTCGGCTTGGCCGGCCGCGAAAAGAACACCCCGGGTGAACTCTCCGGCGGTCAGCAGCAGCGCGTGGCCATTGCCCGGGCAATCGTCACCCGGCCCACGGTCTTGCTGGCCGACGAGCCCACCGGCAACCTGGATACACGTACCAGCGTGGAGATCATGGAACTGATCGCCGGCCTCAACCACGAGCAAGGGATCATCGTGCTCATGGTCACGCACGAGCCAGGCATGGCCGAGTACGCCAGGCGGATAGTCAACTTTGTGGACGGCCGGGTGGAGAGCGACACCCACCACGGAGGCCGTGGCTAATGCTCTGGAACACCCTACTTCTGTCCCTGCGGGCCATCACCCGCAACGTCCTGCGCTCCTTCCTGACCATCCTCGGGGTGGTCATCGGTGTGGCCGCGGTCATCACCATGGTCACTTTAGGCAAGGGCGCCACCAAATCGGTCTCAGACCAGATCTCGAGCATGGGCAGCAACCTGCTCATGCTGCGACCCGGACAGCGCTTTGGTCCGGGCGCCGACGTGGCCCCCAACTTCAAGCTCGCTGATATGGAGGCGATCCGTACGCAGATCACCAGCATCGACGCAGTGGCGCCGGTGGCCAGCATGTCGGCAACCGCGGTCTACCAGGCGCGCAACTGGTCGACCGTCATTACCGGCAGCACCAACGACTACTTTCGCGCCGGCAACTGGGAGCTGGTGGCGGGCCGTGATTTCAGTGAAACTGAAGAGCGTGCCGGCCGGGCGGTGTGCGTTGTCGGCGAGACGGTGCGCAGTAACCTGTTCGTTACCAAGAACCCGGTGGGCAGTGAGATCCGCATCAAGCAGTTCTCCTGTGAGGTCGTTGGCCTGCTCAAAGCCAAGGGCCAGTCGGCCATGGGCAGCGACCAGGACGACACCATAGTCATGCCGCTGCGCACAGTGCAGCGCCGTCTCACCGGCAGCCAGGACGTGAGCCGGGTGACCGTGGCGGTGCGCGAGGGGGCCTCTATCGACGCGGCCAAGGAACAACTCGTTCTGCTCCTGCGCGAACGACGCAACATCGCTGACAACGAGGACGACAACTTCCGCGTCATGGACACCCGGCAGATCGCCGAGGCGCTCACCGGTACCACCCGCATCAGATCG
>JAVEYP010000346.1:0-3256 GCA_034003445.1 Desulfobulbus sp. | reverse complement strand
CTGCGACCGTGCAGCCGCGGCTGAGGTCGTTCACCGGCTTGTTCAGGCCCTGAAGCACTGGGCCGATGGCCACTGCGCCTGCGGAGCGCTGCACAGCCTTGTAGGTGTTGTTGCCGGTATTCAGGTCCGGGAAGATGAACACCGTCGCGCGGCCGGCCACGGCGCTGTCGGGCATCTTCTGCCGACCGACCGCGGCGTCAATGGCAGCGTCGTACTGGAGAGGCCCGTCGATGGTCAGATCGGGCCGACGCTGGCGGGCCAGCCGAACCGCCTCGCGCACCCGGTCGACGTCCTCGCCCTCACCAGAGGCACCACTCGAATAGGAGAGCATGGCCACCACCGGCTCAACACCGAACATGGCCGCTGTCCCGGCCGAACTGATGGCGATCTCGGCCAGTTCGGAGCTGGTCGGGTTGGGATTGACGGCGCAGTCGCCATAGACCAGCACCCGCGTCTCCATGCACATAAAGAAAACGCTCGACACCACCTGCACCCCGGGCAGGGTGCGGATAATCTGGAAGGCCGGACGAATGGTGTGCTGGGTCGTGTGCACCGCACCCGAGACCATGCCGTCGGCCCGGTCGGTGTGCACCATCATAGTGCCAAAGTAGCTGACATCGTTGATCGCGTCACTGGCCCAGTCACGAGTCATGCCCTTGCGGCGGCGCAGTTCAAAGAGGATATCGATGAACTCCTCGCGCAGCGGCGAAGTGCGCGGGTCGATGACAGCCACGTCCGGCAGTTTCAGGCCGAGCGCCGCGGAGTGGTTGCGGATGGTCTGCTCGTCGCCCAGCAGGGTCAGGTCGGCCACATCGCGGGCACGAAGGATCTCCGCGGCACGCAGAACGCGCTCTTCGTCGCCCTCGGGTAGAACTATGTGTCTGCGCTCGCCGCGTGCCCGCTGGAAGAGCGAGTACTCGAACATGAGCGGCGACATGGCGGTCGTCCGTGTCTCGATCAGCCGCTCCTCCAAGGTCTCGATGTCCACGTGGCTCTCGAAATGGCCGAGTGCCCGGGCAACCTTCTGGGCGTTCTGCGGTCGCAGCGCGCCTTTGATGGCGCCAGCGCGCATGGTGGTGGCAAAGGTGTCGTCGGGGACCAGATAGATGGGCAGGGCCAGGTTGTCGATGCCCCCGAGCAGATGAAGGAGCGACGGACCAGGGGTCATGCCGCCGGCCAGCACCATGCCCACCGGTGAGGGGTAGTGGCGCGAGGCGATGGCCGCCAGGGTGGCGAAGATGATGTCCGGCCGATCGCCGGGGGTGATGACCAGGTCGTCCTCCTCAAGAAAATCGATGTAGTTGACCGCACTCATGGCCGCCACCTTGATGGTGTTGACATCACGCTGCAGCCCCGAGGTCGGACCACTGAAGTGGCGCGCGTCGAGGCCGGCGACGATCTCATCCATAGTCGGCATGCCCAGGCCGGGTTCCTCCGGCAGCAGGGCGAGCAGGTACGGCCGCCCCGGTCGCGAGGCGCAGATCGCCTCCTCCGTCTCGGCAAGCAGAGCCGGGTCAACGCGGTTGACAAAAATGGCCAGCAGCGGACACTGGTGCTGCGCATACAGTCGTTCGGCCACGGCGATATTCTTCACAAGCGCGGCCACCGACAACCCGCGAGCATTGGCCACGTGCAGAGTGGGTGTGCCCAGTTCGCGAGCGATGCGGATGCTGATGTCGGTGTCAAAGGCCTCGGAGAGGTTGAAAATGGTTGGCCCCTCGCAGAGGAGAAAGTCGCATTTGCGCCGTATTTCGTTGTATTTACGAACGATCTCGCGGAACAGACGTTTCTCCTTGCCGGAGGCAATGAGGGCGCGGGCCTCTTCGTGGCTTACAGCGGTCATCTCCTCGTCGCTGAGGGTGATGCCGTAGCGGGACCGGATCAGCTTGAGGTCATCGTCCCGCTCATCGCCGGGTGTGACCGGCCGGAAAAAGCCGACCCGCTCGACCCGCCGAGAGATGAGTTCCAACAGGCCGAGGCTAACGAGCAGCTTGCCGCTGTCCTTTTCCAGGTTCGCTATGTACAGGCTATCGGCCATGGGCATCTCCGGTCGTGGTGGCGGGGAAAAACGAGTGTGCGCAGCAGAATAGCTGAGCACGGTCAACAAGGCAAGCACGGGACGGGCCAAGACGTCCGCCGATCCATCCAGCACCAGGAGGCTGTCATGACACCAGAAGAAAAGTCCGGCCAACAGGCCGACGGCGCAGCAGGCCACAATACTATCCGGTGGGGACTCTGCTGCCTGTTTGTAGCCGAACCGATCCGCTTCAGGGTCCGTACGGCGACGTATCTGAAAAAATTCGACCGCTCCCGCCAGCTGGAACTGCTCGGAGCCACCGTGCTCGACAATGGCCACGCCCTTGTGCAAGCGATCGAGTACTGCCATGCGGCCTCCATCGGCGCATTCCGGGTGAACAGCCGCATCTTCCCGCTCAAAACCCACCCGGAGGTCGGCTACCGCCTCGAGGAACTGCCCGAATATGCGGTCATCGAGGCAGCCTACCTTGAGGCCAAAGAGGCGGCAGCCCGGCTGGATATCCGCCTCAGCCTGCACCCGGATCAATTCACCCTGCTCAGTTCGCCGGATGAGGGGATAACCGCTCGCTCAATCGAAGAACTGGTCTATCAGGCCGGGGTTGCGGAACGGATCGGCGCCGACGTGATCACCATCCACGGCGGCGGCGGCTACGGCGACCCACAGGCGGCCCTGGCGCGGGTGGTGACCAACATCGAACGGCTGCCGGAGCTGGTGCGCAGCCGGCTGGCACTGGAGAACGACGACCGCATCTACACCCCTGCCGACCTGCTGCCCCTCTGCGCCCGCACCGGGCTGCCCTTTGTCTACGATGTGCACCACCACCGCTGCCATGCAGACGGGCTCACTATCGAGGAGGTCACCGAACGGACCCTGACCACCTGGAACCGGGAGCCGCTCTTTCACCTGTCCAGCCCCCGCGACGGCTGGCAGGCCAGCAATCCCCGCCCGCACCACGATTTTATTGACCCAGGGGACCTCCCCACCTGCTGGCCGGGCCTGCGGCTAACCGTCGAGGTCGAGGCCAAGGCCAAGGAAATGGCCCTGCAACGGCTGCTCGCCGCCCAAACCCGCCAGGACTCAGCACCCTGACCCTCTGGCTGGTTTTTTCAAGGAGCGCGATTTATTTTTTACTACCCTTGGGTGGACCAATTATTTGTTTTTGGCTCGAATGGCACCACCGGGAAGACAAGGAAGTGCAGACGGTTATGACTGAATGGC
>JAVEYP010000345.1:0-3260 GCA_034003445.1 Desulfobulbus sp. | reverse complement strand
CGACGATCCCCACTCCCTGAGGAGGCGCAACAATGAACAGTTATTTCTGGGTTAAGCTCTACCTGCTCACCGTGCCGGTGTTCTTCGCGATCGACATGGTCTGGCTGGGTTTCGTGGCCCGAAACTTTTATAAACAACAGCTCCAAACCATGCTCAGCCCGACGGTCAACTGGCCGGCGGCCTTACTGTTCTACGGACTCTACATCGCCGGTATCCTCTTCTTCGCGGTTCGCCCCGGCCTTGAGGTTGGTTCGCTCGGCCGCGCCTGCCTGTACGGCGCCTTGTTTGGCTTCATCACCTATGCCACCTACGACCTCACCAACCTGGCTACCCTGCGCAACTGGCCGGTGTTGGTAACCGTGGTCGATATCGTCTGGGGCACGGTGCTCGGCACCCTGGTCAGCGGGGGCTCCTACCTGATCGGCACCTGGCTCGGCCGAGGCTGAATAGCCTGAGCTGCAATTATGACCGCCCACGCCTTCCTCAGCGCCGCACTGGCCTTGCTCGCCTTCATGAGTTCCATGTACCTGGTCGGGCTCTTGGGCCGGGACAACAGCTTAGTGGACATCGCCTATGGCCCGGCCTTTGTTCTCGCCGGCTGGTTCGCCTGGTGGCAGGCGGGCACGCCCACACATTTCCGACCGCTGCTGCTGCTGGTGCTCATCACCCTCTGGGGGGTACGACTTGGCCTGCACATCGGCCTGCGCCACCGTGGCCGCGGTGAGGACTTCCGCTACCGCCAGTTCCGTGAGGCCTGGGGCAACACCATGGTCTGGCGCAGCTTCCTGCAGATCTACCTGCTCCAAGGCTCTTTGGTGCTGGTCATTCTTTCGCCCGTGCTGCTGGCCATCGGGGCCCCTGGGCCAGGATTTCGTTGGACGGACTTGGCCGGCGTGCTGCTGTTTACACTTGGCTTTGTCTTCGAGGCCATTGGCGATTGGCAGTTGCGCCGCTTCAAGGACAATCCGACCAACCGCGGCCACATTGTCCAGGAGGGGCTGTGGTCCTGGACCCGTCACCCCAACTACTTTGGGGAGGCGGTGCTCTGGTGGGGTATCCTGCTCGTCGGCCTGGGCTCCCCGCTTGGCTTCCTTGGCCTGATCAGCCCGCTGACCATCGCCTTTCTCCTGCTCAAGGTCTCGGGCATCCCTATGCTTGAGGCCAAGTACGCAGGTGACCCCGAGTTCGAGGCCTACCGCGCCCGGACCAACGCCTTTTTCCCCTGGCCGCCCCGCCCGCCGGCGAGCGGGGCAGCGCCAACCCATACCCCGGAGTGAGCATGGAGCATATGCCCCTGCAGCACGCAGCAAAGATCGCCGTGATCGGCGGCGGCGTGGCCGGCATCGTCGCCGCCCACCTGCTCCAGCAGCGGTACCACGTGACCCTGTTCGAACAGAACGACTACCTGGGCGGCCATACCCATACCGTCACGGTCCCGGACGGGACGGATGCCGGTACCGGTGTGGACACTGGATTTATCGTCTTTAACGAGGCGACCTACCCGCTGTTCATCGCTTTTCTTGAAGAACTCGGGGTCGCGTCGCGCGCCACTGAGATGTCGTTTGGCTTACATTGCCGGGAGAGCGGCTTCACCTATGCGGGCAACGACCTGAACGGTGTTTTTGCTCAGCGCTCCAACGTGCTCAGCCCCCGCTTCTACAGGTTTCTCTTCGAAATCGGTCGGTTCTGCCGCCAGGCCGAGACCGACCTGGCGGCTGACGAGGATCTCGGTACCCTGGCGGACTATCTGGCCCGCCACCGGTTCCAGCCCTTCATGGTGGCCAACTATCTCGCGCCTATGGCCGCCGCCATCTGGTCGACCCCGGCCGGCGGGGTGACCGCCTTTCCGGCCCGCTCCTTCCTGCGCTTTTTTAAGAATCACGGCCTGCTCGATCTGCGCCACCGGCCGCGCTGGCGAACCGTGGCCGGTGGCAGCCACAGCTATGTCCGGGCCTTTAGCGACCGATTTTGTGGTACGATCCGGCTGGACTGCCCGATCGAGACAGTCCTTCGCTCCGACGACGGCGTGCAGCTGCAATTTGCCCACGGGCCGGCCGAACAGTTCGATGCGGCGGTGTTCGCCACCCACGCGGATCAGACCCTGGGCCTGCTGGCTGAGCCGACCGCGGAAGAATCGCGCCTGCTCGGTGCCTGGCGCTACGAGAAGAACAGCACCTTGCTCCACACCGACACCTCAGTGCTGCCCCCAGCGCAACGGGCCTGGGCCTGCTGGAACTTCCGTCGCGAGACAAGCGACTGCGCCGAGCACCCGGTATTCGTCACCTACTCCATGAACCTGCTCCAGGGGCTGCGCACCGAGCGCCACTACTTAGTCACCCTGAACCCTCCGTCCGGCTGCGTCGAGTCGCAGGTGCTCGCTCGCATGGACTACCATCATCCCCTGTTCACCAATGCCAGCATGGCCAGCCAGGCGGCATTGCCTTTGCTCAACGGCGTACGCCGCACCTGGTTCTGCGGCAGTTACTTTGGCTACGGTTTTCACGAAGATGCGGTTCGCAGCGCCCACCATGCGGTCGCCCACCTGCAGGGGCACCCATGAACTCGCTCCTCTACACGGGCCAGATACGCCACACCCGCTGCCGCGTCACCCGGCACGAGTTCACCTACGGCCTGCACCTCTACGCCCTCGACCTGGATGAACTCGACCTGCTGGCCGACGAGAGTTGGTGGTTCGGCCACAATCGCGTGCGGCCGATCGCCCTGCACGACCGCGACTACCTCTACCCGGGCACGGCACCGCTCATCGACAAGGTTCGTCGCGCCCTGCATGAGAACGGCGTGGCTGCGCAGCCGGCACGGGTCGTGCTCGTTACCGCCCTGCGCCAGTTTCATTACGTGTTCAACCCGGCCAGCTTCTTCTTCTGCCTGGACGCGGCCGGCGAGGTGTTTACGGTGCTCGTGCAGGTGAATAACACCTTTGGCGAGACCCACCTCTACCTGCTCCCCGGTACCGAGGGCAACCCGACCACGGACAAGGCCTTCCACGTTTCACCGTTTTTTCCACGCACTGGTTCCTACCGGTTTCACCTGACGCCACCGGGTGGCCAGAACCTGCAGCTGACCCTCACCTACTCAATCAACGGCGAGCCAGCCCTGGTGGCCTCGTTCACCGGCCAGGCAGAGGTGCTCACGCCCTCTGTTCTGGCCCGCACCGTGCTGCGCCATCCGCTTCGCGCTATGCTCTCCTTTCCTCGCATCCTCGCGCAGGCGGCGCGGCTCTTTCTCGGCAAAAAGCTGCC
>JAVEYP010000344.1:0-3260 GCA_034003445.1 Desulfobulbus sp. | reverse complement strand
GGGGGGCCCTCTGCTTGACGGTAATTTCGGTGCCGGGTACGAGTCCCATCTCGCGAATGCGGCGGCCCAGTTCTCCGCCCACCTTGACGCTGACAATGGTGCCGGTCTGATTGATGGTCATGTTGCGCATGTTGATCCTTGCCATGGGTTCGCTCATTTGTTTTGGCTTTGTTTGGCCCAGCTATCGCGCAGGGTAACAATACGGTTAAATACCGGGCGGTCGGGCTGGCTGGTGACTGCATCGACGCAGAAATAGCCCTGTCGCTCGAACTGGAACCGGTCCTCGGGCGTGCCTTGGGCCAGTCCGGGCTCGAGCATGCAGCCTGTCAGCACGTTGAGCGAGGCGGGGTTAAGAAACTCCTTGAAATCCCGGCTTTTGTCCGCATCCGGATACTCGGCGGTGAATAATCGGTCGTAGAGCCGCACCTCGGTACACAGAGCGTGCGGAGCGGAGACCCAATGGATGGTGCCCTTGACCTTGCGGCCATCCGGCGCCGAACCGCCGCGGCTCTCGGGATCGTAGCTACAGCGCAATTCCACAACCTGGCCTTGCTCGTCCTTAACCACCTCACGACAGGTAACCAGATAGGCGTAGCGCAGTCGCACCTCCCGGCCTACGCTCAGGCGGAAAAATTTCTTGGGCGCGTCCTCCATAAAATCCGATTGCTCGATGTAGAGCTCACGCGAAAACGGCAGGGTGCGCGTGCCCATGTTTGGCTGTTGCGGGTGGTTTTGAGCGACGAGCTGCTCGACCTGACCTTCGGGGTAGTTGGTGATCACCAACTTGAGCGGAGCGAGCACGCCGAAGACCCGCCGGGCCTTTTCGTTGAGGTCCTCGCGGACCGCGTTTTCAAGCACGCCCATATCGATCCAGGATTCCCGCTTGCCCACGCCGATGGTGGCGCAGAAGTTGCGGATCGAGGCGGGCGTATAGCCGCGCCGACGAAGCCCGGAGATGGTCAGCATGCGTGGGTCGTCCCAGCTGGAGACGTGTCCCTCGGTGACCAGTTGCCCGAGTTTGCGCTTGCTGGTGACCGTGTAGTTGATGTTGAGGCGGGCGAACTCGATCTGCCGCGGGTGGTTAGGCGTCTTGAGTGTGTCCAACACCCAGTCGTACAGCGCCCGGTTGTTTTCAAACTCGAGCGTGCAGAGACTATGGGTGATGCCCTCCAGCATGTCCGATAGGCAATGGGTGAAGTCGTACATCGGGTAGATGCACCAGGTGTCGCCAGTGCGGTGATGGTTAGACTTAAGGATGCGGTAGAGCACCGGGTCGCGCAGGATGATATTGGCGGCGGCCATGTCGATTTTAGCCCGGAGAACGCACTCGCCCTCGGTCATTTCACCGTTGTGCATCCGCTCGAAGAGTTGCAGGTTTTCCGCCACTGTACGATTGCGATAGGGGCTCTCTCGGCCGGGTTCGGTGAGAGTGCCGCGGTAGACCCGCATCTCCTCGCCACTCAAATCGCAGACATAGGCCTTGCCAATGCGGATCAATTCCAGGGCATAGTTGTACAGTTGCTCAAAATAGTCAGAGGCGTAGTAGAGGTGGGGTCCCCAGTCAAAACCTAGCCAGCGCACGTCCCTTTGGATGGCTTCGACGAAATCTGTTGATTCCTTGTCTGGGTTTGTGTCGTCAAAACGCAAATGACAGGCCGCGTTGTTCTCTTTTGCCACGCCGAAGTTGAGACAGATGGACTTGGCATGGCCGATGTGCAGGAAGCCGTTGGGTTCGGGTGGAAAACGGGTGACAATGGTTCGGTGGAGGCCGCTGGCCAAATCTTCGGCGATAATCTGGCGGATGAAGTCGAGCGGCTTGGCGGCAGTATCTTTTTCTGTTGTCATGAGAGAATGGTTGGGCTGCCCGTGTCAGGCCGGGACAAACAGGTGGTCAATATCGCTGAGCCGGGCCACTACCTTTTTCTGGCCCAGGGTGGTGAGTATCTCAAACATCGAGGGCCCGGCCAACTGGCCGGTGAGCACGGTACGCATGCCGTTGATGAGTAGGCCCGGTTTGATGCCGAGTTCATCGGCCAGTTCACGCGATGCCTGTTCACTGGTCTCGGCCGTGAATTCCGCCAGGGCAGCGAAACGTTCGGCCAGTCGCGGTAGCCAGTTGGCCAGTTCTGGAACCTTGAGAACGTTCTTGGCGAGCGGTTTGGGGTCGATCTCGTAAGTGTCTGCGAAGTAGGCCCGGCCAGCAGAGGTGAAGTCCTTGATGGTGTGGAAGCGGTCGCGGATGAGCGCCAGCGTCGCCAAGTACCAGTCGCGCCGCGCGGAGTCGTAGGCCGGGTCCCAGAGGCCCTCCGCCTCCAGTTCGGCGCGTACCATGCCGCCTAACTCACCAATGTCCATGGTTCGCAGGTAATGCTCATTCATCGCGATGAGCTTAGGGTCGGTGAAAAACTTCGGGTCGCCCGGTTTGTAGTTGAACACTGAGTTCGCCCGGCTGATGCGGCCCAGGTCAAAGACCTCAACCAACTCCTCGCGGGTGAAGAACTCCTGATCCGTGCCCGGGTTCCAGCCGAGCAGAGAGAGGAAGTTGCACACCGCCCAGGGGATGAAACCATGGTCCCGGTAGAACTGCACGGCCACCACCTCGCCGTGGCTCCGCTTGGATATTTTGCGCTTCTGCAGGTCCATGGTCAGGGGCATGTGGGCGAAGACCGGCAGTGGCGCTCCCAGCGCCTCATAGAGCAGTACCTGGCGGGTGGTGTTGGTCATGTGATCCTGGCCGCGGATCACGTGGCTGATGCGGTCGCGGATGTCGTCGACCACGTTACATAGCAGATAGAGCGGCTTGCCGTTGGAACGGACGATGACGAAGTCCTCGATGTCACTGTAGGCCCGCTCGATCCGGCCCAACACCTCGTCGTCGTAGAACAGGACACTCTGGAGTGCGGGCACTTTGAAACGGATGACCGCCGGCAGTCCCTGTGCCTCCATCTCCTCCACCTCTTCGCCGGTCAACTGACGGCAGGTGCCATCATAGCCAACGTCACTTTTTTTCGAGGCTATGGCGGCTTCTCGCTTGCGTTCTAGTTCCTCCTTGGTGCAGAAGCATTTGTAGGCATGGCCGGCGGCCAGCAGTCGGTTGGCCGTCTCGATGTGGTCGGCGGCGAACTCGGTCTGGTAGTAAGGGCCCTCGTCCCAGCTAATGCCGAGCCACTGCATTCCGTCGATGATGCCGTCGATTGAAGCCTGGGTGGAGCGCTCTTCGTCGGTATCTTCGATGCGCAGGATCAGCTTACCGTTGTGTT
>JAVEYP010000343.1:0-3264 GCA_034003445.1 Desulfobulbus sp. | reverse complement strand
AAGCTAAAGCCACCACGTTGGCTGAAGCGTTTGCCGATGCGGCAAAAAAGAAAGTATTCAACCGTTACATGAATGATGTGTCGATGGCGGGGCAGCGGGATACCTCGGGCGTTTATGAAACCGGCATTGAAGACCATCTGCCCAACACCCAATACAGCCGCGACGAGCATCAAAAAGCAGTGGCGCAAGACATGGCTGCGAACTGGGTCACCCTGAGCCAAGGCAGCAAATTCCACGCAATCTTTGCCACCAGCAGCATCACAGAGGCGATCATTTACTACCGCCTGCTGAAGGCGCGGTGCCCGGAGCTGAAAATCACCGCGCTTTTCGATCCGCATATCAGCGACGAAGATGGTGGCAGTGATCCGGCCTTCAAAACGGCAGGGCTGGTTGAAATTCTTGAAGACTACAACGCAGCCTACGGCCAGAAGTTCGACCTCGGCACGCACGCCAACTTCAAAAAAGACTTGGCCGCCCGGCTCGCGCACAAACGGCCTTACCTGCGCATCGAGGCCGAGCCAGAAAAGCGGCTTGATCTGCTGATCGTGGTGAATCAAATGCTGACCGGCTTTGACTCGAAGTGGCTGAACACGCTCTACCTCGACAAGCTGTTGGAGTATGAAAACATCATTCAGGCGTTCTCGCGCACCAACCGCCTGTTTGGCCCAGACAAGCCTTTTGGCACCATCCGCTACTACCGCAAGCCGCACACCATGAAGCGCAACGTCGCGGCGGCTGTAAAGCTTTATTCCGGCGACAAACCGATTGGCCTTTTTGCTTATCGCTTGCGGATGAACTTGGAGCGGATAAACGCAAGCTTTGTCGAGATCAGCGCCATCTTCAGCGCGGCAGGCATCACGGATTTCATGAAGCTGCCGGAAGACCTCGCGGCGCGCGCGGCCTTTGCCAAGGAGTTCAACCAATTCAGTGCCTTCCTGGAGGCCGCGAAGATCCAAGGCTTTACTTGGGACAAATCGGTTTACGAGTTCGGCGAAGATCCCAAGACGCAAGTCCAACTCACCATGAGCCACCATCAATATCTGACGCTACTGCAACGCTACAAGGAACTCGGCGGGGGTGGCGGTAATGGCGAGAGTATCCCCTTCGACATCGATAGCCACATCACCGAAATCGAGACCGGCAAGATCGATGCCGACTACATGAACTCGCGTTTTGAGAAATACCTCAAAGTTCTGCAGGGCGGCGACGAGCAGGCCAAGGAAGCGACTTTGGCTGATTTGCAGCGCTCTTTTGCATCGCTGTCGCAAGAGGAGCAAAAAATTGCCGAGATTTTTCTGCGCGACATTCAGCGCGGTGATGTGCAGATCGACCCCGACCGCACCTTCCGCGACTACTTGACCGACTACAAGGCAAAGGCCACAAACAAGAAAGTAGAGGCCGTCGTCGCTTGCCTCGGTGTGGACCGCACAAAGCTCATCGCCCTGATGAATACCCACGTCACTGATGCCAATCTCAACGAATATGGCCGCTTTGATGATCTGCGGGCAACCGTGGATCAGCAAAAGGCAAAGGCCTACTTTGAAGTAGGCCTGGAAGGTAAAACGCTGCGGTTGTCCCGGGTCAATATCAAAGCTACCAAGCTGCTGAAAGACTTTCTCCTTCGGATTGCCTCAAGCTGAAGAAAGCAAGCTAAGAAAGTAAGTGCATGGAAGGACTCACTGAAATTGCGTGGAATCACGTCGGCGAGTTATGTCGTCTAACCACCCATTCAAGGCGGACGGCTTCCCCGCCACTCAATTCCCGCGTTAGGGTGCTCAAAAAAATGAGTCCTAAGCGAATCCATGAAGACGTTCAAGCTCGTGTGCTTACTCGCTCGCAAAGACGCTGCTGCATTTGCTACGGTCTCAACCGTGACACCAGCATCAAGCAAGGCCAAATTGCTCATATTGACCAAGATGCCAGCAATAGCGCGGAAGAGAATCTTGTATTCTTCTGCATGTCTTGTCACGACCGATATGACAACACCACTCGGCTGAGGTACACTGGCTCCCCTGATCGGTATTGATGATCTCCGGTGTTCCATGGCGGTTCAAAGCCTGGTGGAGCACGTCAACCTCGTAACAGGCCTCCAAGGTGATCGCAATCTTTGCGACCATGACGTTCCGGCTGGCCCAATCAATAACGGCAACAAGGGAGACAAATCCTCTGGCCATGGGGATAGGGCCGGCTCCTGAACGCCTGCTTTCCCCTCTTGTTTTCCCAACAAGGACCCATGCAGCTCAGACACCTTCTCCAAACCCACTTTCCCGAGGTGGACCGGGCGCGCTTGCCCGGCGGCTTTGACCGGGTGGGCGACATCGCCGTGGTCAGCCTCACCCCCGAACTGGCGGGGCAGGCACGGGAGATCGGTGCGCTCATGCTGGCCGCTCACCCCCAACTTCGCGTGGTGGCTCAACGGGCCGGCGACCATGGCGGACCATACCGCACCCGACCGCTGGCGGTGATCGCCGGCGAGGAACGGCTGACCACAGTGCATCGGGAAAACGGGGTCACTCTGCACCTCGATCTCGGCCAGGTGTATTTCTCGGTGCGTATGGCGCACGAACGGGCGCGCATCGCCGCCCTCGTTGCGCCCGGTGAGCGAGTGGCAGTGCTCTGCTCGGGCGCGGGTCCCTTTCCGCTGATTATCGCTCGCCACAGCCGGCCGCACCTGGTGGTCGGCATCGAGCTGAACCCGGCGGCGCACCAACTGGCGCAGGCCAGCCTGCTCGCCAACCGGCGGCTGCGCTCCGTGCGCTTTGTCGAAGGCAACGCGGCCGTGGTGGCCGGAGAGCTTGGCGAGCAGATTGACCGGGTGCTCGTGGTCCTGCCCTACGGTGGCGAGGCCCTGCTGTCCGCGGCCCTGGACATGCTCAACCCGGACGGCATGCTGCACTTCTACGCCATGCGCCAGCACGGCAACAACGATGCGGTCGTTGCTGTGGTCGAGCAGGCCTGCCATGCCCGCGGCCTAAGTCTACGCCAGGTCGCCACGGTGGTCTGCGGCCACTGCGGCCCGGGCGTGCACCGCGTCTGCCTGGACTGCTCGGTCAATACCACAGCGTAAGACCATTCCGTCTGCCCCCGCGGCGATTGCGGATAGCCGTCTCCTGTGCTATCCTGCGGACTCCCTCGGCCCCCGGCCGCCCCCACCCCTCACAGCGGAGACCTCCTGATGGAACCCACAGGTTTCGAAAAAAAGCAGACCCAAACCACCGGTTACGTGAAAAAGCAGACCTTTTATTTGGCCCTGGTCGCGACCCT
>JAVEYP010000342.1:0-3265 GCA_034003445.1 Desulfobulbus sp. | reverse complement strand
AGGGCCCGCAGGACGGGCCGAAAGATGATCGAAAGCGGTCGGGTTCCAACTGGCTCCTGTCTCTCGTTGGCTGAATCACAGCGGTAAAGTGGTCGCTTGGCACATAATCAGATTATTCGAGGGTCCCATATCTCCCGATTTTTCCTTGCTCCTGTCTCACTACGATTGGCCAGGCAATGTAAGGGAACTCTTTCAGGCTTTGGAATGCGCCATTGTCGATGCGCAGGACAGTACGATTCTGTACGCCAAACACCTGCCACTCAACCTCAGAATCGGGATCACCAAAAAGAAAATTTCTGCGATGTCTGCAAGTGAATCAACCGATTCATCTTATGAGTCGGAAAATTTTCAGGCTTTTGAAGGCAGGGGTATGTCCTCCCTCAAAGCAGCACGGGGCGAAGCCATTGCCGCGCAGGAAGAAAAATATCTGCGTCGATTGTTGGCCGTTTGCGATGGGAATGTTACAAAATGTTGTCAAATTTCTGGCCTCGCCCGTTCCAGATTTTATGACTTACTCAAAAAGTACCAGCTGGCTCTAAAATAATTGCATGGTGGCCTTCATCCAAAGGTGGAACCGCCTTGTCTGAATAAGCAAATCCTGTTTACGGAGTCACATCATTCACGCTGCTATACTGGGCAAATAGTCTCTCCGATGAATATTGTCAGCACCCGGCGCACCAGAAGAGCGCGTTCAGTCTTCCCTCATTTGTTCAAAGGACTGGCAGATCAGGGCCGGGGACAGTGTCGCGATTGGGACCGCTAGCCGGGTGGCCGTCTAAAACAACTTACTGGTCGACCTATTCGGTTCAAATTTTGTTATTATCTAGAATAATAGAAATTTATGCGATGTTTTTCCCTCTGCAACGCATGCGGCCTGATCACGCTCTGATCAAACAGTAGCACCGTATTTTTTATTGGTGCAATTAACGGTAAAAGGAACAGTTCGTATGCCCACATAAAATTGATCGGAGCGAAGCCTTCAAGAATGAGCTTGGCATAAAAACCTTCCACTGTGGTCCGACCGACCGCCTTGTCCATAACGACCTCGGTACGTTTCCTCAGTCCGTTAATATGTTTTTGGCATCAGTCCGTCGTTGATTACTCGATGGTCTTTCCACCCGAATGTTTGGAAACAGATGACGACTCTCATCTTCAAAAAAATCTTTTAGGATTATGGTTGTTTGATTTCACAGGGTCTCTCACGTTTGCAGCATCCTGTTTTCTTTATTGTAAAACAGACATCCAGCACCACTAGGTATCCTAAGTACAGCAAGAAAAATGCAAAAAGCTGAGCCTTTATCCCGTTACCGTTCCAGTGAAGCTCGTGTAAGGTGCTGCTGATTAATCCACAAAAAAAGAACACCACCAGTTGGCACATATCTTGATAATGGTCAGCTTAACATTGAGGATTTCTATTCGGGTTGAGCAGGTACAATTTCTAGACTCCAATTAAGGAAGAACGAGAATGAGATTGAGTGGAAAACAATGGTGGCAGGTTTTTAGAGATACCGGCCAGCGATTCATCGAGGGTCAGGCATTTGTGTATAGTTCATCGATTGCCTATTTCGCCATATTCTCTCTGCCGGCAATGGCCCTTATCACGGTAATGATAGCTGGATCATTTTATGAAAACGAAAGTGTAAAGAGCGGCATGCTGACCCAGATAAGTCAAATGGCAGGCCCTAACAGTGCTCAGGAAGTTGAGCGGCTCATGGATAAAGTTACGCACAAGTCAGAAAATGCGCTGGCCAAAATTATAAGCATAGTCACGCTCATCTTCAGTGCAACAACGGTCTTTGTTACCCTTCAAAATAGCATCAATGCCATCTGGGGTATCAAGCCAAAGCCGGAAAAAGGGATTCTCAAGTTTTTGATCAACCGATTGTTGTCCTTGGCGATGATTGCCTCCCTAGGCTTTCTAGTTCTAATTTCTCTGGTGTCGGACACCCTGATTGCCTTATTTCGAACGTTCATATATCAATATTTCACAGGCTTAGCGTACTACCTACTCTGGTTCCTCAATACCCTCATCTCTAGCACCCTTATTGCCACAGTGTTTGCGCTTATTTATATGGTCCTACCAGATGCCAAGATTAAATGGCGTTATGTCTGGGTTGGGGCGGTTATCACCACTATTCTCTTTATTTTGGGCAAATATCTTATTGGCTTATATCTCAACACAAATAATTTTAGCGAATCTTATGGTGCTGCCGGATCTCTGGTCGCCCTGCTGGCCTGGGTGTATTACTCCGTTCTCATCCTGTTGTTTGGCGCTGAGTTTACCTGCTCATACACCAAACAACTGGGTGGGATTATCAAACCATCCGATCAGGCAGTAGCTATCAAGATAGAGGAAATTGAGGAAGAAGTCTCTTCTATGGATTGAAAGATGAAAAGAATGCTTCTGAATTGGGGGGGAGGAGAAAATGACACAGACCGCAAGGATGCCTCTAGCGGTCTGTGTCACTCAGTTGGGGAGGATCAGGACTTCCACAAACCATGGATATTGCAGTACTCACGGGCAGTCACACTCTCAGGCACACCTTTAAAGACAGACTCCGGTGCCTGACCCGGTTTGAGATAGTGACGACAGGATTTATCGCCATCAATGACTTCTATCCATTGAATATAATGTTTTTCTTCCATCGGATGCGGATCGCTGCCGACCTTTACCTTTACGCCGTCACCTGCGCTTTCGATTACCGGCACGTGCTTTTCCTTGCCCTGATCGGCTGTGTGCTCATCAAACAATTTCATGTCTTCGCCGCAACAAACTAACTGCCCATCTCCGCCGTCGAGCACTTCAATAATATTCCCGCAGGCGTCACACTTATAAATCTGTTTTCTCTTGGCCATGTGCATTTCTCCTTTTTTAAATTTTTCCTATGCGCAGGGTGGTGCGTACCAGTGAAACCGATAAAAAAGATCACGCTTCTCTAACTGCATATCATATGCCAGAATATTTGCTGGCTCACTGCCAGGCAAAGCCGCTATCTAGCGGGAGTTCACCAGAACGACCCCTTCATGGTTGAGGGCTCCGATCGACTTCTCCCTCCATAGCTGATCTATTTACCGTTAATAAATATCCGAAATGTCGTTGATACTAGGCAGGTTAGAGCACTCCTTTCCCGGTGCTGATAATCGCCTGTGCACGATTTTCAAAATATTGGGAAGATGGGGTATTATTGATCAGGCCCGCGGGAACTTCGTCCGGTCGGAAAGGACAGTGTCCAGCGTGACTGGAAAATCGATAAGGGGTCAGAAG
>JAVEYP010000341.1:0-3272 GCA_034003445.1 Desulfobulbus sp. | reverse complement strand
GATCGTTGTCGACGATGGTTCCACCGACCGGACCGGCGCCATCGTCCAGGCCGTGACCGACCCGCGACTGAGCTATTTTCACCAAGAGAACCAGGACGCCTATAACACCATCAATCGGGGGCTGTCCCTGGCCATCGGCGAATTCGTTGCCATCCTCAACTCGGATGACGTCTACACCCCGGACCGGCTCGAGCGACTGCTCGTGGCTCAAGCGAAGAGCAATGCCGAGTGTTTGTTCACCAATGTTTCGCCCATTGACGACGACGGCCGCGCCCTCGACGACCCGGCCTTTGGCTGGAACGTCTGGCACCAGAAGAACCGGGCCTTTTATTTTGGCTGTGGCGACCTGTACACGGCCTTTCTCAAGGGCAATTTCATGGTCACTACCTCTAACCTGTTTCTCACCAGGGAGGCGGCGACCCGGGTGGGACCATTCGCTCCGCTGCGCTATTTGCACGACTACGACTACATCTTCCGGGTGATGCTTGCCTGCCCGGGCCGGGTTCAGTATCTCGACAGCGAGCGGCTCCTGTTCTACCGCATCCACGGCAGCAACACCCTGAGCGAGGCGGCCATCATCGGCCGCGAACAGGACCAACAGGTGATCCGCACCTACCTGCTGGCCGGTGTCCCGGAGGAGGTGCGCGCTCGAGTGGCCGCCGGCTGCGAGCGGCTGGTGGAGCTGGAGCAGGAGTTGACCGAGGTACGGCGGACTCTGGTGCCGCCACCGGCCGAGCCCGGTATCCGTCAGTCGGCTCAGGACCTCATACGCGCTCTGCGGCGGCGGCTGCGCCGTTGATCGCCCAGCTCCGGACCGTTGCGAGTCCCTGCGCCGGTCAACCGTTCATGATCCTGGCTGGTGATGGCCTATGAACTGGCAGACCTTTTACACGCTCGATGAACTGCTGCAGGCTGGGAAGCAGGCAGCGGCCGACTGCGACACCGTTTCTTTTGACCTGTTCGACACCCTGCTCATCCGCCGTATCCACGACCCGGACATGGTCAAGCCAGCGGTGGCCCGTTACATCGCCGCCCGGGCGGCCGAGGCTGGCCTTAACTGGTCCTGGCCGCAGGTGCAGCGGTTGCGCGATCGGGTCGAGCAAGAGCAACGGCGTGAGACCAGCCAAAAGTTCGAGGACCACGAGGCTCGCTACCCGGATTTCATGGCCCGGACCCTGCAGCGTATTTTTGCCGATCACTTCGATGAGACCCTGCTCGACGACGTCACCACCTACGAACTCGGCATCGAGAACGCCATGCTCGTGCCCCGCGCCCGGCTGGTGGACTGGCTGAAGGAGTTACACGCGGCCTGCAAGAGGGTGCTGGTCGTGTCCGATATCTATCTGCCGGCCGCGCACCTTGAGCGGCTCGTCATCCGCGCCGGATTTCGCGACCAGGTGGATGCAATCGTCTCCTCTGCCGACACCTTCCTCGCCAAGGCCTCGGGCAAGGCCTATGAGTTGTTGCGCGAGCGCTACGACCTCAGCTGGGACCGCTGGCTGCACGTCGGCGACAATCCCCACTCGGACGGGCTGCGGCCGGCCGGCCTGGGCATCCGCGCCCTGGTGTTGCGCGACAGCGACGAGAAGCATCGTAAATCCGTGGTCAAGCGCTATCGCCGCTACTCCCAGGGCCAGCCCTTCTGGAATGGGCGACTGCTGCAGCAGATGCTCCTGCCGCTTGAAGCAGAGAACGTGCCCCGATCCCCACTCTACGTCTACGGCTACACGGTGCTCGCGCCCCTGCTCAGTGCCTTTATTCAGGGGGTGGCTGAATCCTGTCTGCAGGCCGGCATCCGTCGACTCTATTTCTTCTCACGAGAAGGGTGGATGTTCGAGCGCATCTGGCACGCAATCACTCCAGTACTCTTTCCAGCGGCACCTCTGCCCGAGACCTCGTATCTGTACGTCAGCCGCATGGCGCTTGCCGGCGCGAGCTGCGCCCACCAAGGACTGATCCGCGACAATGCGGACATCGTCTTCCTGCCGGCCGGCAATCGCGACTTCCGCGACGTCTGCCGGGTGTTCGGCCTGCAGATAGAGCCGTTTATGCCGCATTTGGAGCGCCATGGCTTGAACGCCGAGACCGTGCTTTCCGCGGCCCACAAGGGGTACCAGCCCGACAACCGGCTCAGCTTTAACGTGCTCCTTGAGGACCAGTCTTTTCAGGAGGAGGTGCGGGCCCAGACCGGCCCGGCCAATGCGGCCCTGCAGCGTTATCTGGCCGAGGAGGGCTTTTTCTCCCATTCGCAGGTGGCCCTGGTGGACATCGGCTGGCTGGGCACCATCCAGCGTTTCCTTTATGACGCGGTCAAACACCGGCCCGACACCCCGGCCTGCCGAGGCTTTCTGCTCGGCGCTACCCGCGGGGTGGTGTACCCGACCTGTCCGAAGAATAGTGTCGAGGGGGTACTCTACGACCGGTATCGCTTCGACCTGGCGGGCTCGACCATCCTCTACGCCCGCGACCTGTTCGAGGAGGCCTGCCGGGCGCCGCATCCGACGCTGAACGGCTATCGTTTGAAAGGGGAGACCGTTGAACTGGTTTTCCGCGAGCAGGAGGACGCCATCGGCACTGCCGAGAAGCAGCAGGATGTCTATTTTCAGCCGCTCCAGCAGGGGGTGTTGGATGGGGTGGCCCGCTACGGGGCTGCCGTCGCCATGCTCGGTTATCGCATGCACGAGCTGCGCCCCTGGGTGAACTACCTGCTGGTCAGCCGGCTCGCCTTCCCCCGAGTCGAGGAGATCACCGAAATTCGCCATCGCCACCATCTGGACGATTTTCACGGCCAACACCGACCAGTAGCCGGGTTGGTCCGCGGTCAGCGCCATCTGTGGGACTACTCGCCCGCGGCCCTGCGCTATAATCCCTTGCTTCGCCTGAAATTTTTTCTCCGCACGATCAGAGAACGCCTGCGGGAGTGAACCACCATGGACAAGCGCATCACCACTGAACGTTTTGACCTCGGTCGCGGCGAGATCCTTCGGATCGCCAAGCTGTATATCCTCAACCGTGTGCTGCCGCTTGGTTATTTTGCCGGGTTCACCCGCATGCGACAGTTGGTCGTGTTGTTCGCGGTCCACCGGTTTGGCCGGCGGCTGTCCCGCCTGATTATCCCGCACGAGGCGCGGCTGACGCGTCTGTACAGGATGCTAGGCCGGAAATAACGAGATGGCCCAGGGCCCTGGAAGCACAAGACAGGAAAAACATCATGACCGATAGGCAGGACAGCGGTGCCGAAGCCGGCGCAAAGGTGTCGGACGCGGCCAGCG
>JAVEYP010000340.1:0-3272 GCA_034003445.1 Desulfobulbus sp. | reverse complement strand
TGAATGTCGTGATGTGGTAGGTGAAGGAAATAAGGCCCGCGCAGGCGAGATAGAAAAAGCAGGTGTAGAAACACCCGAAAGTTATCCCCAGCACCCCGGCGCTGACAAAATCCCCAACCCCGATAACCCGGCGGCCGGTATATCGGGATCAGGAGACGATAAGTAGTCAGTGACCACCGGCAAAGCCGGTGGCTTGAAGTATTTGGTTCTTCACACGAAACCGTGGGTAAAAACATTTTAACACATGAAAAAGGCATGAGTTCCTTTAGGTAGCTGACGGCTGGCCAGCCTGAAATTTATCCAAGAGGAACTCATGCTTATTGAGCACAAAAACCAAAAAAAACCTGCAACTTTCAAGATTTTCAAGTAGAAACGGTCTCCGAAACCCCTAACGGTTTGATCGTTGAATTTCCCCCGGATGATTGTCCCATATTCGCTGCAAAGCATGCAACACCCCGTCATCTAGCCAGACAGGATCGCGCGTGGCGGCCGCCTTTTTCTTCATGTGTCGTTGTGGATTATTCCGGTGTGGTTTCGGTACAAACCCCGCTGAGTCTACTCTTACCAGTGTGGCGAGATTCGCACAGAGCATCTTCCCTGGGTGACGGGCAAACAGCGTTCCATCCGCCTCTAGAGTTTTTTTCTGGCCAAAATGGGCCCGAGTTGCTGCCGTGGCGTTCGGTCGGCAAACTGGCCGTCTGCTTAGGGCACAGTAGCCAACACTGTCAAGAGCGTGGTTCGTTAACGGCATTAAGCTTCGTGATCTCGACCCAACTTTACCCTGCCTGCGTCTACCTGCGCGGTGCTATCGGCGGCGCAGCCACACTCACGAACGGGCCCCACCACGGACACCTGCACTGCGGCACTGCGCGTGTGCCGCAGTCAGCAACGGCGCGGTCCTGCGGTCACGTTCCGTTGTCCACTGGTGTGGCCGGGCTCGAGTTAACAGATTCGGCTGGGGCCGGATCTGCTGGCGCGGTTATCCCTGGTGCGGCCTTGGGCTGGACCAGTGCGGCCCGGTTCAAGTGGCGGATCTCATCCACCTGCCAGCCGTCGACCCGGAACAACCGGTCCTGGCCGGTCACCCGAAGCACAAAGGTAGGGTCGACCGGCACCGCTGCCGCCTCCCCCTGCTCCATTGGCCCCGCCTGCGGAGGTTGCCCGAAAACATAGTCCAGCCGCTCGCCGCTGGTGAGTACCACGGTGAACTGCAATGCTGGGTCGGCCAGGACCACCCCGGCAGGATCAGCGGCGACAAGCACGCTCTCCACTGAGAGCCCGGTCACGCGCTTGACCAGGGCGTCGCGACGGGCCACCACCACTTCCTCCCCCTCGGCCAACCCTTCAGGTACCAAAGTTTCGCCCTGGCGCACCAGGGTCAGACCAGGCAGCTCTAAACGCGCCACCTGTCCAGGTTCCCGCTGAAGCACACCCGTATCGATCCAGTTGTCGGCCCCGGTTTCCAACTCCCGGGCTTCCACTTCCATGGACAGGATGTCGTCCTCGCCCTCGCTCCGCAGATAGACCCGACGGGGCCCGGCCGAGGTACCGAAATAAACCCGGGCCGAGGTCCCGCCGCTACTCAGGGTCAGTCGATGCTCAAAACCGTTGGCCGCGACCTTGAAGCGACTGGCTGCCTCGGCCGTAGTCGCCTCGGGCCAACCCCGCTGTAGGCCGGCAATGCGCTCGACCAGGCCCTGCACCCGAGCCGAATCCGCAGGAAAATCACCCAGGTCGGTCAGCAGCCAGCGTCCGTCGACCTTTTTCAGACGCAACGATGTGCCCCCGGCCTCCTCCAGCAGCAGTGTGTCGACCGCCGCCGCATCTATTGTAAAAACCATCCCCGAGGCCGGAACGGCCAAGTCGCCAGAGACGCGCAGGTTGATCCAGACCGCTAGTCCCAGTTGCAGCGCCAGCAGCGCCGCGCAAATCACAATGAGCTTTTTCATAATCACACCTCCCCACTGACGAGCAGGCGTTCACGTCGCCGCGATCGGGCAAGCACCAGCCGGTGCACGCCCCAAACGGCCAACAGCCCGGCGGCCGCCAGCCCATAATTGAGATACTCCCAGAAGGCTCTGACCTCCCGGCCCATGGGCACCAGCGTGCGGGCAAAATGGCCGCGGCCGCGGATGGACAACAGGTCGCGGTCCGCCAACGACCAGTCAATACAGTTGGCCACCAGCTGCAAGGGATTAAGGTAACGGCTGCCGCTGGCGCCGCTGGCCAGCTCCAGGCTGGTGTCGGTCAGGAAGGTGTTGGAGGCAAGCAGGATGATGCGGGCCGATTCCGGCGACCGCTCCAGTACCTTGCCAATCACCTCTTCCGGGTTCTTTCCGTCCGGGTCGGCGGCCGCATTGGTCACGCCTGCGGCCTCCTTGTCCCGCTCGGCGTGCTGACGGCGGGCCGCCTCGATCAGCGGCGACGCCTTGCCGCGAAAGCCGGAGTCGAACCGCCCCTCAACAAGCACCGCCAACAAATGCCGGCCAGTGTCCGTGCCGGTGGCAAAGCCGGCCTCGCCGTAACGCTCGAAGTCCGGCTGGATAGTGAGAGAATCGGACACCCAGGACCCGGGCGAGCTCTCCAGAAGACGCACCACCTGGCGTCCCTTGTTCTTGTCCGCATCCACCACCAGGGGCGAGGCCCAGGTCAGGGAAAGCTGGTCAATGCCGGTGAGCAGACCCGAGTCGCGATGCATGCCGTCGGGGCGGATATCGATGAAGTAGGGATAGTTGAGCAGATGGGTTTCCTGCACTGTATAGCCGCCCGCCTGCCGCTCCACCGGGACCGGGAAGGCCGCGTTCTGTGGATCAAGGACCAGAGTCTCTTCAAAGCGGATGCCGTAGCCGGCGAGCCAGTCCTCCAGACCGCTGTGGGCCTGGTTCAGATCGAGTTGCCCCTCCAGGCCGACATTGTAGGGCGAAGTGGCGAGCACCACGGTACCACCCTGCATAAGAAACTGGTCGATGGCGAACAGCTGCTCCTCTTTCAGATCGGCAGGCGCGGCCACCACCAGGATGTCCGCCTCCGGATCCACCTGACCGTTCCCCAGATCCACCGGCACCACCCGGTGCTCCTGTTCGATGAAGCGGTGCAGCAGCTGGAAGGTATTGTCCGCTCCAGGCCTACCAAACTGGCTGGCCCCGACTGCGTTCTGTGGGGTGTACAGCGCGGTGGTCTTGAGCATCCCTGTGGAGAACCGCTTCAGGCCGGCGTCGATGGCGGTCTTTAACCCGGCCCGGTCAAGCTCGGCCGGCAAAGGAACCTGCACC
>JAVEYP010000339.1:0-3274 GCA_034003445.1 Desulfobulbus sp. | reverse complement strand
TACGAAACGGCCAAGCAGTACATGGCCTTTCCCCTGCGCCTAGCCGGCAACACCTTGCAGCTCACCCTGTCCGAACCGACTGACTCGCTCGAGGTCGAGGAGCTGCAGGATCTTGTCCAAAAAGAGCTAAATGTCTGCGTCTCCACGGCCAAGGACATCATCGACGCCTACCGAAAATACTACGGTATCAGCGACGAGGAGTACCATTCCTTCTTCAGCTTCGAATCCGAAACCGAAGAAAGCACGGTCACCCAGGTCGAGGACTTCGGCGCCCTGGTGTCGGACGCCGCCGATGAATTTGAGATTGAAAGCAGCGCTGCCGATGAGGGCTCCTACGAACAGTTCTCCGCCTCGGACGCGCCAATCATCAAGCTGGTCAACGGCATCCTTGTCAAGGCGGTGCAGGACGGGGTAAGCGACATCCACATCGAACCGTTCGAGAAGACCATGCAGGTACGCTACCGCAAGGACGGCTCCCTGTTTAAGTCAATGAACCTGCCACTAACCATCAAGAACGCCATGGCCGCGCGCATGAAGATTCTCGCCGGCCTGAACATCACGGAACGCCGCGTTCCTCAGGACGGCCGCATCAAGATCCGCCTGGGTCGCAACCGGGCGGTGGATTTCCGCGTCTCTACCCTACCGCTGCTGCACGGCGAAGGGATCGTCCTGCGTATCCTCGACAAGGAATCGCTCAACGTCGACCTGACCAAGCTCGGCTTCACAAAGGAAACCTTCGCTTCACTCAGGCGCTGTCTCAGCCGGCCCCAGGGACTGTTGCTTGTCACCGGCCCCACTGGCTCGGGTAAGACCGTCACCCTCTACTCGGCGCTCAACTCGCTTAACAAGGAGGACATCAAAATCCTCACAGCCGAGGATCCGGTAGAATTCAATTTCAGGGGAATCAACCAGGTTAACGTCAACGCTGAGGTCGGCATGACCTTTGCTGCGGCCCTCAAGGCCTTCCTCCGCCAGGACCCGGACATCATCATGGTGGGTGAGATCCGCGACCTGGAAACCGCTGAAATCGCCATGAAGGCGGCCATGACAGGCCACCTCGTTTTCTCCACCCTGCACACCAATGACTCGCCGGCCACGGTCAGCCGCATGGTGGACATTGGTATCCCTGCCTACCTCCTCGCCTCCTCGCTGACCATGGTGCTCTCCCAGCGGCTCGCCCGCAGGCTCTGCGCCAAGTGCAAGACGCCGGCCAGCTATGACCGCCCATTCCTGCTCGGCGTCGGCTTTCAGGAGAGCGAACTCGACAGCCTCCACCTCTACGGGGCCAAAGGCTGCTCGGAATGCAACGGTCTGGGCTACAAGGGGAGAGTGGGCTTCTTCGAATTGATGGAGGTAACCGAGGAGGTGGCCAAGGCCATCCAGGCGGAGGTCTCGGAGGAGCAGTTGCGCAAGATCGCCACCCAGGAGGGCATGTACACCCTGCGCGAGGCGGGGCTGCAAAAGGCTCGCGAGGGGGTGACCAGTATCGAAGAGGTGCTCCGGCGGACTGTGGCCCACGGGGAGAGCCTGCCTGCTTACCTGATCAACCCGGACGTGGAGGAATACGAGGATATGGACATCATCATCCAGGAAGGCAACAAGGACCGGGACTTCTTCAAGCTGGTGCGCGGTAAGGTGGCCGTGCTCCGCTCCGGCAAGAAAATCGCTGAGATCACCGAGCCCGGTGAATACTTTGGCGAGATGGCGGCCATCCTCGACGACTCGCGCTCGGCCTCGGTCATCGCTGCCGGCCGCTGCACGGTCAAACGCTATCCCGGCGAGAAACTGGCTGAGTTGATCGAGAAGTACCCGGATGTGTCCCGCCAGTTGTTCCGCACTCTGGTCGAGCGCTTGCAGAGAACCGACCGCATCGTCGTCCAACTCGCCGGCGCGGCCAAGGCCCGCCCGCCACACGTGGTCCGCCAGGCATGAACAAGGTCTCGGTCTACATCATCGCTTACAACGAGGCGGAAAAGATCCGCGACGCGATCCACTCGGTCCTCTGGGCGGACGAGATCGTGGTCGCCGACTCGCACAGTCAAGACAACACCGCAGCCATTGCCGAGGAACTGGGCGCGCGGGTGATCCAGATCGACTTCTCCGGTTTCGGCGACCTGCGCAACCGGGCCATGGCCGCCTGTAGGCACGACTGGATCTTCTCCCTGGACGCGGATGAGCGCTGCACCCCTGAGGCTCGCGACGAGATCCTCGCCCGCCTCGACGACCCGCAAGCCGACGCCTACTATGTCCCCCGCCGCAACTTCTTCATGGGCCGCTGGATGCGTCACTCCGGCTTCTACCCGGATTACCGCCAGCCGCAGTTGTTCCGCAAGGGCGCGTTGGTCTTCAAAAACGACGACCCAGTCCACGAAGAATACAAAATTGTCACCGACCGGCCGGTGGCCTACCTGCACCACCCCATCTGGCAGTTCCCGTTCCGCAACCTCGAAGAGGTGGTGCACAAGGCCAACAAATATTCCTCGCTCGGCGCCCGCAAGCTCGCTCAGCGGGGCCGCACCGGCTCAATGACCACCGCCCTTCTGCACGGTCTCTGGTCCTTCCTCCACATGTACCTGCTCAAGCGGGGCTTCCTCGACGGCTGGCCAGGCTTCATCATCGCCTTGGGCAATTTCGAAGGCACCTTCTACAAGTACGCCAAACTCCACGAACTCCAGTCCAACTGGAACCCGCCCCCCTCCCCGCCGCTGCGCCGCTGAGTTCGCCTCAGCGCAGATACTGATCGAGCCCGCGCGCGCACCAGCGGTGTTTCTCGACGACCGTCCGCCTGAGAATGGCATCATTAATGCTCAATCGATCCCGCTCGTTCATTGGGTGGTAGAGATGGTAGCCAAGTGCACAAAACTTCAGGTTCTGCCGCCGGACGCCTGCGTTGAGCAATCGGGCGGTAAATTCTGAATCCTCCCGCCCCCAGCCGACGAACTCCTCGTTAAAGCCATTGATGGCCAGCGCGTCCCGCTTCCAAAAGGCGAAGTTGCAGGTTTTTACTCCCGGAAGCCGCCAACTGCGGAAGGAGAACAGCCGCGCCAGCAACAGCGAGCGCAGGCAGTTCTTGCGGTTCTCTACGCCGCGGGCGAAGAGCGGCTGGCGCAGCTCACCGCTCGCCAGCACCCGTTCAGTTAGATCGTGGCTCAGCAGGGCCCGGGTCCCTTGGACAAAATGGCCCAGGCGGGCAAAGTCCCGGTGGTCTGCAACGAACCGATGGTCGAGCACGATGTCGCCGTCGATGAGGATGATGTACGCCCCCCGGGCACTG
>JAVEYP010000338.1:0-3299 GCA_034003445.1 Desulfobulbus sp. | reverse complement strand
CCAGTGCTGCGTACCACCGCTACAGCGATCAGAAGTCGAGCAACAAGAACAGCCGCCGGACCGCGGCGGCCGGGTAATCAACCGTTCGACCACACCAAGGGCAATCATGACGAACGAGAAGAGTATCAGCCTTGACCACGGCAGTGGCGGCCAGGCCAGCCAGAACCTGATCGGCGATCTGTTCCTCAAGTACCTGACCAGCCCCCTGCTGCGCGACTTGGAGGACTGCGCTGTACTTGGCGAGCACGACGGCCGCATCGCTTTCACCACTGACAGCTATGTCGTCGACCCGCTGTTTTTTCCAGGGGGCGACATCGGTGAATTGGCGGTGCACGGCACCATCAACGACTTGGCTATGCGCGGCGCCCGGCCGATTGCCCTTAGCCTGGCGTTGATTATTGAAGAGGGGTTCCCGATGATCGATCTGGAGCGGGTGATCGCCTCCATTGGTCGCTGTTCGGAAGCGGCCGGCGTTGCCGTGGTCACCGGCGACACCAAGGTGGTGCCCCGCGGCAAGGCGGACCGGCTATTTGTCAACACCGCCGGTATCGGTATGGTCTCGCACCGCTGCGACATCTCCGGCAAACGGGCCCAACCGGGTGACGTTGTCCTTGTTTCCGGCACGCTTGCCGACCACGGCATCACCATTATGAGCAGCCAGGCAGGCATTGCCATCGGCGGTAACATTGCCAGCGACACCCAACCTCTGCACCGGCTGGTCGGCGCGCTGCTCGAGGACCACAACTGCCAGGTGCACGTACTCCGCGACCCGACCCGTGGCGGGCTGGCCACCTCACTCTGCGAGATCGCCAGTGCCAGCCGGGTGCGCATCACCATCAACGAGGAGCAACTGCCCATCCGGCCGGCCGTGGCCGTGGCCTGCGAGATGATCGGCCTGGACCCGCTCTACCTGGCCAACGAGGGCAAGTGTCTTGTCGTCTGCGAGGCCGGAGCCGAGGTGGACATCCTGCGCCTGCTGCGCTCCATGCCCGAGGGACGAGATGCAGCCATTATCGGCAGGGTGACCGAGGGCAGCGAGGGGCGGGTGAGCCTGACCACGCGCATCGGCGGCTCGCGATTACTCGAACCGCTCACCGGCCTGCCGCTACCGCGCATCTGCTGAACCCCTGCCCGAAAGGCTGCATCCATGCACGAATTCTCCCTTGCCACCAGCCTGATCGACCAGATCCTCGATCTGGCCAAAGAACACCAAGCTAGCCGCGTGCTCTGCGTGCGGGTCACCATCGGACCGTTTTACGGGATAGTCCGCGAATCCTTTGAGTTCGGCTTCAATGTGCTCAAAGAATCCCGGCCGCTCACCGCGGGCGCGCTGCTCGAACTGGAGACACCGGATCCGACCTATGTGTGCCTGGACTGCGCCCGGGTGTCGATGATTCCCTTTGCGCTGCCGGGCGAGACGCCGGACCTGCTTTTGCTCGGCCCCTTTCCTAAAAAATGTCCGTGGTGCGGCGGCCGTCACCTCTCGCCCAAAGGCGGCACCGAACTCATCCTTAACCAAGTCGAAATGGAGTGACCCATGTGTGACACCTGCGGCTGTCAACTGCACGACCATCACCGGCATGATACCCGGGTCGTTGAAGTCAATCGGAGCCTGCTGGAGGCCAACCAGCAACAGGCAAAAGCGAATCGGCGCCACATCGAGCAGATGGGCGCGGTGGCCATCAACCTCATTTCTAGCCCGGGATCTGGCAAGACCACCCTGCTGGAGCGGACCATTGACGCGCTCAAGGATAGGGTCCGCATCGGCGTGATTGAGGGCGATATTGAGACTGAGCGCGACGCGGACCGCATCCGCGCAAAGGGCTTACCTGCGGTGCAATTGACCACCGGTGGTGCCTGCCACCTGGACGCGCCTCTGGTGCACGGCGGTCTGCATGTGCTCGAGCATTTCGGCCACGGCCAGGGGTTTGACCTGATCTTTATCGAGAACGTGGGCAATCTGGTCTGCCCGGCCACCTTTGACCTGGGCGAGCACCAGCGGGTGGTCCTCCTGTCCGTGCCCGAGGGCTCGGACAAGCCGGCCAAGTATCCGGCCACCTTCCGCTCGGCGGACCTGGTGCTGCTTACCAAGACCGACCTGCTGGCGCATTTTGACTTTTCCGTGGATGAGGTGCGGCGTGAGGCCCTGACGCTCAAGCCCGACCTGGAGATTTTCGCCCTCTCGGCTACCACTGGCGAGGGCTTCACTGCCTGGCTCGACTACCTGAAGAACCTCCTGTCCCGCTAATTCCCGCCTTCCCTGGGGTGACGGCCGTCGGCTCGTCACTCCGGGCTTGTTTTTTCCTGACCGCCAACGAGCGAAATCACCCATGCACTAACCCAGGTTGTCACCTGCTGACCGAAGGTTTGGGCTATTGTTCAGGCCGAATGGACACGGGAGGGTGGGTCAGTCGGCCAGCAATACCAGACCGGCCAGCATGGACATGACCGGTCCGGCGACCGGGTCCGGAGAGGTGGGGCTAGTGGCGGGCAGGGGCCAGTCGACGGCTCTGGTCAGGGCCGTAAAATCAACGCCCACCGCGGAAAGGGAGGCCGCACCTGATCGGCGTGCGGGCAGGGCAGGTGGTCGGTGAGCACCAGGCAACGTCCCTGCTCCGTGCAGTAGAGCTCATAGCAGGAGCCGGCAGCAAGTCCTCCGGCCCGGGTAAAGCCGTATTGGTGTGCCTCGGTCTCAAGGGTTGTCGCCAGGGTATGGATGCTGCGGGCAATGGCCAGCCGTTTGGTAGTGCGCAGGTCCGTTGCTGGGACGTCGATCCTGAAAACGAGCACCCAGTGAAAGTGCGCCAGTTCGGCCCGGAACTCGGCCGGCGACTGGCTGTGGGGTGGACAACTTGGCGCCAATCCGTAGTTTGGGCAGCGGTGCGGTCCAGCGCACAGTGCGGCAAAGTGCTCCGCCACCACCAGCAAGCGGGCAGGTAGCGCGGTCGCGGCCGTGGCCCCAAGGCTGCAGGCGCGCTGTAGTAATTTGGCTAGCATCGGCGTTTCCAGATGGGCGTCTTGATTATGGTGTGTTTCGTTCCTCGTCATCGAGCTGGCCGCTCTTGTGCAAGAGGTTTTGGGGCAGGATGGCCGTCCGTCAGGAGAGTGAGGTGATGCTGTTTTCTACGTCAACAGAAACGAGCGGCGGGTCAAACGTCACCTGTAACTTGTTGTTGGACGAAGCCGCTGCGCGGCAGGTATGGCCGTGCGCGCTTCGTCGGTATGCATTCAACATGCTGTAATCTCATGGTATGAGGGTAAGAGAAAGCGAGCAGCCAGGCAACCGTTATGCTGCTCCA
>JAVEYP010000337.1:0-3301 GCA_034003445.1 Desulfobulbus sp. | reverse complement strand
TTTCTATGGAGCCGGAGTTGACACCCACGCGAATAGAAACGCCATGCATGCGGGTCGCGGCAACCACCCGGGTGATTTTATCCGGGCCGCCAAGGTTACCGGGGTTGATGCGGATGCCCTGGGCACCGTGTTCTACTGCGGTCACGGCCAAGCGGGAATCGAAATGGATGTCCGCGATCAGCGGGATAGCAATCTGCGCGCGGATGGCGCCGACGGCTCGCGCCGCAGTCATGTCGGGCACGGCCACGCGGATGATCTCGCAGCCGGCCTGTTCCAGCTGGTGGATCTGGTGGACCGTGGCTTCCACGTCGCTGGTCAGGGTGTTGGTCATGGACTGGACGGCGATTGGTGCGCCGCCACCCACGGCTAATTGGCCGACGTGGATCTGCCGGGTCGTTTTCCGCACGATCATGTGTTCTTTCCTTGGGTTGCCGCGAGGCCGAGGCTCAGTTCCGCCTCGGAAGCGCGCACATAGAGAGGCGCCATAGCTGCGGTACCGTCCGTATCTCCCGCGGCCAGGGCCTCTGTCCCGCAAAAACCGACCAGCGCCGCCCGCGGATGCAGTGCTGCTCCGGCCGCCACTCGTGCAGAGGCACAGTCAGCCAGCCAGGAAGCGCAGATCGCCGCGCCTGGGCCGAACACCAGCGTCGGCTCAGTGATGCGCGCCGCCAGCGCCTCTGGCGAGAGGACCACACTGTCGCCAAGGCGGCGACGGCTGCCAGTAACGTCGCGCCGGTAAAAGGCGGCGTACACCTGCTGCTTGCGCGCGTCGAGCACGCAACAAAGCTGCTCATCGGCGCCCCAGGCCTGCATTGCCAACGCGTCCAGGGTAGGCACACCCACCAGCGGTCGGTCCGCCGCCATGGCTATCCCCTGAGCCGCAGCCATGCCGATACGCAGGCCGGTGAACGATCCCGGCCCCTGACTGACTGCCACCGCGCCCAACTCCGCCCAGGTGGTTGCCGTCGCAGCCATAAGGTGTTCAATCAATCCAAGTAATCGTCGCGAGTGCACCACCTCCGGCTGCAGGGTGTACTCGGCCAGCACCCGGCCATCGGTCAACCCGCCCCGGGTGAGCGCGACGCTGCCACAGCCGGTGGCCGTTTCAATGGCGAGGGTCAGGAAACCAGCCATCTTTTGACCAGACGAACGATGTCGTTATAGAAAACAAACACCATCAAGGTGCCGAGCAGGGCAATGCCGATCTTTTGGCTGATCTCCATGGTCCGTTCGCTCAGCGGCCGGCGGCGCACTGCCTCCAGGGAGAGAAAGACGAGGTGGCCACCATCGAGTACCGGGATGGGCAGCAGGTTGAGAATGCCCAGATTGACGCTCAACAACCCCATGAAATAGAGCAGATTCATCCAGCCTGCTTCCAGTTGCTGGCCGGCAATTTCGGCGATTCGGATCGGTCCTCCCAGTTCGCTGGCCGGGATCACCCGCTGGACCATCTTGACAATCCCCAACACCGTCAGATAGCCAAGGTTCCAAGTCTGGACAACAGCGGCCCGGGCCGATTCACTAATGCCGGCCTCTAGGTAGCGGACCTCGTCGCTGCGCATGATGCCAAGCATATAGCGCTCACCCACCTCCTCGCCGAACAGGTTTTTCACCTTCTGCATGGTGGGTTGCGCGGCGACGGAAAGTTGTTCGCCGGCGCGATCGATCTCGAGATGAACCATTCTGCCCTGGCTATCCTTGATGGAGTCAGAGACCTGGGTCCAGGTGGTAGTGGTCTGACCATTGATGCCGCGTATCTGGTCTCCGGCCTGCAGGCCGACCTGTTCAGCCACCGACCCCGGGGTGATCTCGCCGATCTTGTTGGAATCAATTGATTCAGGCAGGCCAACAAAGACGAACAGGAGAAAGAACAGCAGCACCGCGAACGCCAGATTGAACAGCGGTCCGCCGAACACTATGCCAAAACGCTGCCAGACCGGCTTGTGCGAGAAGGAGCGGTGGCGGTCCGCAGCCTGCACCTCCTCACCCTCCTGCTCACCGTACATCTTTACGTAGCCGCCGAGCGGGAAGGCGCTGATCAAATATTCGGTCTCCCCCCATTGTCGGCCGTACAGGCGGTTGCCAAAGCCAAGAGAGAATTTCAGTACCTTCACACCAAAGAGTTTGGCAAACATGAAATGGCCAAATTCATGGACGAAGATGAGAACGCCGAGAACGAGAATAAAAGAAAGAAGGGAGTTCATGCGGATGCTCGAATTAACCTGGAAAAAGAAAGCAGTGAGTCGCGGCCGTCAGGCCACGAAGGGTCAGGCACCCTGAACAAGACGCGTGGCGACCAGGCGGGCCTCTCGATCCGCGTTCAGGATGGCCTGCAGGTCCATATCGTCAGCCTGGTCGACTTGGTCGAGGGAAGCGGCCACGATCGCGGCAATGGCCACAAAGCCAATGCGACCAGCGAGAAAGGCTTCGACCGCCACTTCGTTTGCCGCGTTGAGCACCGCCGGCTTGACTCCGCCAGCGGCCAGCGCCTCGCAGGCCAGACGGAGCGCAGGGAAGCGCGCGTCGTCGGGCGGTTCAAAGGCCAGCCCGCCGCACTCAACAAGATTCAGCCGGGCGAGCCCCAGGTCGAGCCGCTCCGGATAGGAGAGGGCATAGGCGATGGGAATACGCATGTCCGGTACACCCAACTGGGCGACCAGCGAACCGTCGCAGAACTCCACCAGCGAGTGGACAATGGATTGCGGGTGGACCACCACCTCGATCTGATCGGGTTCCACCGCGAACAGCCAGCGCGCCTCGATTACCTCCAGCCCCTTGTTCATCAGTGTGGCCGAATCAATGGAGATCTTCGGGCCCATGCTCCAGTTGGGGTGGGCCAGAGCCTGGGCTGGGGTCACGGCGCGCAGGGCTTCCGAGCTGCTGGTGCGGAACGGCCCCCCGGATGCGGTGAGGATAATACGTGCCACGTCCTGGCGTCGGCCGGCCTCCAGGGCCTGGAAAATGGCGCTATGCTCCGAGTCAATAGGCAACAACCGTACCCGGTGGGCACGCACCGCTGCCATGATCAACCGGCCAGCCATAACCAGCGTTTCTTTATTGGCCAGCCCTACATCTTTGCCTGCCTCAATGGCGGCAAGCACCGGCAACAGACCAACCGCGCCGACGACCGCGGAGACGACCATGTCGGTCGCCGGCAGGGTAGCTACCCTGTGGTTGCCTTCAGAGCCGCTGTAGATTTTCGGCCGCTCTTCCGCCGGCAGCAGGGCGGTAAGACGGTCCACCAGCTCCGGGTCGGCGATGGACACCACCTCCGGCCGGAATTCACGCACCTGTTCGGCAA
>JAVEYP010000336.1:0-3303 GCA_034003445.1 Desulfobulbus sp. | reverse complement strand
CCATGGATATTTACGTGTACTGAAGGGGGGAGACAAACAGATCCCGGCGGGAAAAACGAACCGAATGCATGGATGTTACTCGATATTTTGCACCTGTTCACGCAGTTTTTCGATTTCGTTCTTCATTTCGACGCCCAGGTGGGCGATGTCGGCGTTGGCTATTTTCGACGACAGAGTGTTCACTTCGCGCAGGAATTCCTGGAGCAGGAAGTCCAGCCGACGCCCTACCGGCTCGTCGCTAGTCAGGAACGAGCGGAACTGGGCGATGTGGCTGCCAAGCCGGGTGACCTCCTCGGTAACATCACTCTTGTCGGCCAAGATCGCCGTTTCCTGGGCAAGCCGCACCGGGTCGAGATCGAACCCGTCAAGCAACCGCCCAACCCGCTGACGAAGTTCGGCCTGACGCATCTCCAGCAACTGCGGCAGCAATGCAGTAATGCGAGCGACGACCTCCTCAAACCTCTCAAGCCGATCAAGAAGGTCCTCCTGCAGGGCCCGTCCCTCGACCTCGCGCATGTGATCGCAATCCGTGAGAGCGGCGCTGAGCGCCGTGCGGATCAGCGTCCACTCCGCTTCCATGTCCGGCCGGGGCTCCTCCAGGCTGATCACATCGCGCAGGGTGAGCATATCGCCGAGCCCGATGTCGGGTCGCAGCGAGTAGTCATCAATCAGCTGCAGCAAGCAGCGGTGATACTGGCGGGCCACGTTGTCGTTGACGACCAACTGAGGCTGGGCAGTAGTCACCCCCTGCAGGCTGAAGGTGATATCCACCCGGCCCCGGTCGAGCGACGCGGCCACCAGTTTCTTTATAGGCTCCTCGAAGGCGCCGAATAGGCGGGGGAGGACAACTCGCTGGTCGAGAAACCGGTGGTTGACCGTGCGCACCTCGGCCACCCAGGTGCGCCCGTCCGTTGAGGCCTCCCCCCGGCCAAATCCTGTCATACTGCGTGGTCGCATTCGCTCCTCCTTTTGTGTGCGGGTGCCTGTTCGTCGGCAGCAGCAAGTGCATCGAGCAATTCGGCGGCCGACACGCAGGCTGTGCCGACTTTGCCAACAACGATGCCGGCCGCATGGTTGGCGAGAACGGCGGCCTCTTGCATGGAACCACCGGCAGCCAAGCCGAGCGTCAAGGTGGCGGCCACGGTGTCTCCGGCTCCGGTGACGTCGTACACCTCCTTGGCCATGGTGGGGATAGTCACTAGAGGGCCGTTGCCCTCAAACAGGGCCATGCCCGCCTCGCCACGAGTAATCAGGACCGCCTCGCAGCCGAGATCCTCGCGGATGTGGCGCGCCGCTGCCAGCAGGCTGGGCCCTCCCTCAATGCGCAGGCCGGCCATCTGAGCGGCCTCATGATGGTTGGGGGTGATAACGGTAGCGCCGGTATAATAATGCAGATTGGCTGGTTTGGGGTCGACGATGAGCGGCACACGTCGGTCCCTGCCGGAACTGATTGTATCAAGCAGTTGGCCCAACCGGGCCATCAACTCTTCGTTGACCACGCCCTTGGCGTAGTCGGAAACGAGAACCGCGTCGAACTCATGCAAATGAGCCTCAAGAAAGGCGAGCATGGCTTCGAGCGTCTCCCGTTCCGGCACCCCGGTCTGTTCGCGGTCGAAACGAACAACCTGCTGACCTTGGGCAACCACCCGAGTCTTGACCGTGGTTGGCCGCTGACCGCGCACCATTCCCTCGCTGGAGGCCCCCAGCGCCTCGACCAGGGCCACGGTGCAGCGTCCGGTGGCGTCGTCACCGATCATGCCGCACAGAGCACCGCCGCCGCCGAGGCTGACTATATTGCGCAGGACGTTGGCACTGCCGCCAAGGAGGAGGTCCTCCCGTTGGACATTGACCACCGGCACCGGTGCCTCCGGGGAGATGCGAGAAACCGTTCCCCATAGAAAATGATCGAGAATGATGTCCCCAATCACCAATATCTGGGTCCCGGCAAAATGGGGAACGATTTCCTTTAACAACGCCATAGGCTGTCTATTCTTCCGGGCTCCTCGCCGAAGCCTTTATTTCATCTTGTTCACTTCCGACACCACCAGATCGGAAATGTCGCTGCTGTCCGGGACGACGATGAGCGCTTCGCGGGGCAGGACAAAATCGTAGTTCTTAGCCTTGGCCACTTTTTTGGCGGCCTCCATGACCTTGGCGTGCAGCGGCTTCAACTGGTCGTCGCGCATCTTGTTCATCTCAGAGGCCGATTTTTCCCGCTTGGCGCTAAAATCGCGCATTTTTTTCTGGAACTCAGCAGCCTTTTCCTTCTTCACGGCCTCGCTCCAGGCAGCGTTCTTTTTTTCCGCCTCATTCTGCAGGGCAATAAGCGCGTCCTCGTCCTTCTTAAGGTCGGCCTGCAGAGCCCGCCCTTTTCTCTCGATGGCGTCGTGCGCCTTCTGGCCGACGGCGGAGGTGCTTAGCACCTTGCGCATGTCGACTACCCCAAACTTGTCGGCAGCCATGGCCTGGCCATGGAAAATCAAGGTAGCGGCTAGTAGCAGACCGCCGGCACAGCCGAAAATTTTGTGCATCCCTTTCACGTTGATACCCCTCTAAGGTTGCTGTCCGCCGGCCCGGCAGCTGAAATGCCACCGGACCCGTTACCGGAAAGAAAAAAGACAAAACCGGGTAGGGGCATGGCCCCAACCCGGTCATACTCCTGCTAGCAGTGTCTCGTTATTTAACGATGACAAAGTCGTCGCGTCGGTTCTGCGCCCATGAAATTTCGTCGTGGCCGAAGAGCAGCAGCTTCTCCTCGCCGAAGCTGACCGTGTTGAGCTGCTCGGCGTCAACGCCTAGGTTGACCAGGTAGGTTTTGGCGGCCTGGGCACGACGCTCACCCAGGGCCAAGTTGTACTCTTGGGTACCCCGCGGATCGCAGTTGCCCTCGATTCTAATTGCGAACCCCGGGTTCTGTTTGATAAAATCGGCATTGGTTTCGATACGCTGCACCTGTTCGCCGGTAATCGAAGAACTATCGAACTCGAAATACACGGGCACCATCGGGCCGGAGGTCCGCCCCTCCATAATACCACTATCTTCGGACTCCAGGGTCTCCAGTGGCTCGGCCAGGCCCGCGGCCTCGCTGGAGGTTACCATCGGTGCAGCGGTGTCGGGCTTCTTCTTGCTGCAACCGGTGAGGCTCAGGCCGAGCAAAAGCACCACCAACGTAGCCAGATACAACATTTTTTTGCTGCTCATTACTCCCTCCTGGAATTGGTAAGAACAAATGATACACACAGGTTACAATTCTACTTCGGCCTTGCAGAAATACAATATTTTTCTCTCTTTTTTTATTTCCTT
>JAVEYP010000335.1:0-3326 GCA_034003445.1 Desulfobulbus sp. | reverse complement strand
GTCTGGTACGCTTCCACCTTTTCGGGCAGGAGTTCACCTTTTATAGTGACGCCGCCGAGGACGAGGTCGAAGCAATCATTGACCTGCTCCAGCAAGAACTGGAAGGCGGCGAGACGGTGAGCCGAAGCGCGGTGCCGTCGAGCAAGATCTTAGTGCTCGGCTGCCTGCGAATGACCGCCAAGTACGTGCAACTGCAACGGGAATTTCAGGAACACCGGCAGACGCAGCAGCGGACGCTCGCAAACTTGGTTGAAAAGGTGCGTATCGTTCTTGATTGAGGCTCGTTTAGGCCCGTTTATGAATATTGTTTTGCGTGAAGGGCCTTTTGATGTATTGTGATAATTATAAGAAAACCCCTGCTCTGTTGGTGATCAGCGAAGTATTGAGCCAACTCTTCCGAAAAGGGTAGCCTTGCTGTCGGTCTATGGAGATCTTTATTGATCTCCAGCAGCCGGCATGGGCACTGCCCACCTAATTCCATTAGGTTTAATCATTTCGTTGACACGGCAGCGTGGGGGCTTGTTTTGTACGCCAGCGGCACAGACCGTTGATTATCATATGGAAACACCGGCTGCGGCAGTGACCGACGCCAGTGTTGAGGGTTGGAACGAATGGGCGGTGCGGACACAGCGGGCCCAGGTGTTGAAGAAACGCTCCCTGATACGATCAGGTTGACCATATACCAGTGATCTTGCCATAGGCTCTTTTCCTCGTGAGCGAATCGGCAGTGTTCCTCTGCGATACTGGTTTTTTCTCGCACTTCCAGACAGAAGGACGTGTTGTGGGCCTATTCTGATGCCCTCCATGCGACGGTTGTCTGTCGCTGTTTCCCCTTGGCGGCCAGTTCGCGTCTTCGGCGCGGGGCGCCGCCTCCCTTCGCCCTTCCCTTCGCTCTGCAGCTCCGCCCGCATTTGGGCCGGGGACTGTTCCCTCATATAGAGTTGAAGGTGCACACGCATGGAACTAAATATACTGACTCTGCTTCTGGCCTTGGCGAGTCTGGCGGCCGGACTGGCCATAGGAGTCTACCTGCGTAGACGTCTAGTGGAAGGTAACCAGCGGAATATTGCTCTGCAGGGACGCCAGATTATTGAAAATTCGATTAGCGAAGCCGAGCAGATCAAGAAGGAGGCCTTGCTCCATGCCAAGGAGGAGGTCCTGCATATCAAGCAGGAGGCTGACCAGGAAATAAAGGTGAGCCGGCAGGAATTAAAGGAGGATCAGCGGCGGCTCAACCGGAAATCCGACGAGGTCCAGCGCGAATTTCAGATTCTCGAAGACAAGCAGGTCAGCTTGAAATCCCGCGAGGAACGCCTCGGAGTGGGCGAGAAAGAAGTGGTTGAGCAGAAGCAGCAGTTAGATGGGCTAATCGACGACCAGCGCTACCGCTTGGAGCAGATCGCCGGCATCGGCCGGGACGATGCCAAGGCCCAGCTCATGCAGTCCATTGAGGACGAGGCCCGCATGGACTCCGCCAAACGGCTGGCCCGCATTGAGACGGAGATGAAGCTCGAGGCCGACCGCAAGGGCAAGAACATCCTCGCCCTGGCCATTGCCCGTTACGCCGGTGACTATGTGGCCGATCGAACCGTGTCGATGGTTCCGCTCCCCAACGACGAAATGAAGGGACGTATCATCGGCCGGGAAGGAAGAAACATCCGGGCGATCGAGGCAGCCACGGGCATCGACATCATCATCGACGATACCCCCGAGGCAGTCATTCTTTCCGGCTTTAATCCGATTCGTCGCGAGGTGGCGCGGCTGGCCCTGGAGCAACTCATCTCCGACGGCCGCATCCACCCGGCGCGCATCGAGGAAGTGGTGAAGAAGGTCTCCGAGGACCTGGAGGTGGGCATCCGTGAGTCCGGCGAGCAGGCGACCTTCGATGTCGGCGCCCATGGCATGCACGTCGACCTCATCAATCTGATCGGCCGGCTAAAGTACCGCACCAGCTACGGTCAAAACATCCTCCAGCATTCTCTCGAGGTGGCCTTCCTGTGCGGCGTAATGGCAGCTGAGTTGGGACTCGATGTGAAGAAGGCCAAGCGGGCCGGTCTGCTCCACGACATCGGTAAGGCGGTGGATCACGAGGTTGAGGGATCGCACGCCATCATCGGTCGCGACCTGGCTCGCAAGTATGGCGAGGCCGAGGACATCGTCTACGCCATCGGCGCCCACCACGAGGACCAGCCGCCTAAAAGCGTCCTCGACGTGCTGGTCCAAAGTGCCGATGCCCTCTCCGGCGCCCGGCCTGGGGCCCGCAAGGAGATGTTGCAGAGCTATGTCAAGCGGCTCGAGGACCTGGAGAAGATCGCCAACGGCTTCAAAGGGGTGGACAAGTCCTACGCCATCCAGGCGGGTCGCGACTTACGCATCATCGTCGACAGCCAGAAGGTCAGGGACGAGGAAACAATTCTTTTGAGCCGCGACATTGCCAAGGCTATCGAGGAACAGCTGACTTATCCCGGCCAGATCCGGGTGACAGTCATTCGTGAAACCAGAGCGGTGGAATACGCTAAATAACCGGAGATGTAGATGAAGTCCGTAGCAGAGCAGATCGCCCTGATCGAGCGGGGCACCGTTGACTTTCATTCCCGGGAGGACCTGGTGAAAAAGCTCACCCGGTCACTGGAGACCGGCGTGCCCCTGACCGTGAAGGCCGGCTTCGACCCGACCGCCCCGGACCTTCATTTGGGCCACACCGTGCTTCTCCAGAAGCTTAAGCATTTCCAGAACCTTGGCCATCAAGTGGTCTTTCTGATCGGCGATTTTACCGGTATGATTGGCGATCCCTCCGGAAAGTCCGACACGCGGCCGCCGCTCACCCCCGAGGATGTCGCGCGTAACGCCGAGACCTACAAAGAACAGGTGTTTAAGATCCTCGACCCGGGGAAGACCAGGGTGGCCTTTAACTCCACCTGGCTTGGCAAGCTGACCTCCTTTGAAATGATCCGCTTGGCGTCCGAGCTCACTGTGGCACGTATGCTCGAGCGCGATGACTTTAAGAAGCGGTTCGAGTCCAACCGGCCGATCTCCATCCACGAATTTCTCTACCCGCTCATTCAGGGGTACGATTCGGTGGCGCTTAAGGCCGATGTGGAACTCGGCGGCACGGACCAACTTTTTAACCTGCTTATGGGACGGGATCTGCAGCGCAGCCGTGGCCAGGTGCCCCAGGTAGTCCTCACCACGCCTTTGCTTGAGGGGCTGGACGGGGTCAACAAGATGAGCAAGTCGCTTGGCAACTACATCGGTATTTCAGAGTCGCCGGACAACATCTTCGGCAAGGTCATGTCGGTAAGCGACGAGCTGATGTTCCGCTATTA
>JAVEYP010000334.1:0-3330 GCA_034003445.1 Desulfobulbus sp. | reverse complement strand
TCCGCTTGAAAAATGGTATTTTTTTGCCTCCGGCGGCGCGGCCCGGGGTCCCCCTCGCCGCTGTCATCGGAGGTGCCGCTAGTCCCCAGAGACGATGTTCGCAGCACCCGCACAGCAAGAAAGAGGGCACAAAAGACGAAACGTGCGCCCTGCCCCGGCGAGGACTCGAAGCATCTGCTCAGTCGAGCAGGCGAACAGCCCCTTGGTCAGCGGAGGCGGCGAAGCGCGCGTAAACCTGGAGCGCCCTGGAGACGGATCGGTCCCGCTGCGGGGTAAAGGCCTCTGGGCCACGCGCCTCCTCCTGCCGGCGGCGGACAGCCAGCTCGGCCTCGTCGATCATGAGGATGATGGTGCGCTCAGGGATGTTGATGTCGATCCGGTCGCCGTTCCGGACCAGCGCGATGGCGCCACCGCTGGCCGCTTCGGGGGACACGTGGCCGATGGACAGCCCGGAGGTGCCGCCTGAGAAGCGACCATCAGTGATCAGGGCGCAGGCAGCGCCGAGGTTCTTCGATTTCAGATAAGTGGTGGGGTAGAGCATTTCCTGCATGCCGGGCCCGCCCTTGGGTCCTTCGTAGAGGATGCAAACCACGTCGCCAGCCTGGACTGCGCCGCCGAGGATGCCCTCACAGGCCGCATCCTGGGAATGGTAGACCCGCGCCGTGCCGGTGAAGTGGAGGATAGCGGAGTCGACGCCGGCAGTCTTGACGATGCAGCCACGCTGGGCAACATTCCCGTAGAGCACGGCCAGCCCACCGTCCTGCGAGTAGGCATGGGCAGCATCACGGATGCAGCCCGCCTGCCGGTCGCGGTCGAGTTCCGGGTAGAGGGTGTTCTGTGAGCCCAGCACCAAGTTCCGCCGGCCCGCCGGTGCGCTCCGATAGATGGCCTCCGCCGTTTCGCCGATCCCGGGTCGCATGATATCGTAGCGTTCCAGGGCCTGGGCAAGGGTGAGGCCGTCGGCCCGGTACACTGAGGTGTCTACCAGACCAGCGCGGTCCAACTCGCCAAGGATGCCGAGAATGCCGCCGGCGCGGTTGACGTCCTCGACATGGTAGTGCGAGCTGGGTGCCACCTTGCAGAGGTTGGGCACCCGGCGGGACAGTGCGTCGATATCGCGCATGGTGAAATCCACCTCTCCCTCGTGGGCCACGGCGAGGATGTGGAGCACGGTGTTGGTTGACCCCCCCATGGCGATATCAAGCGCCATGGCGTTTTCAAAAGCGGCCTTGCTGGCCACGGAGCGCGGCAGGACGGTGGCGTCGTCCCGGCCGTACCAGGCCTCGCACATGGCTACGATCCGCTCAGCCGCCTGGTCGAACAGGGCAAAGCGGGCCTTGTGGGTGGCAACCACCGTGCCGTTGCCCGCCAGGGCCAAGCCCAGGGCTTCGTTCAAACAGTTCATCGAGTTGGCGGTGAACATCCCAGAGCAACTCCCGCAGGTCGGACAGGCGCTGCGTTCCACCTCGGCCACCTCGTCGTTACTGACCGACTCGTCGGCGCCCGCGACCATGGCGTCGATCAGGTCGAGTGCCTTGTCACCGGACCGGCCTGCCTCCATCGGCCCACCAGAGACGAAGATCGCCGGGATGTTGAGCCGCATGGCCGCCATCAGCATGCCCGGGGTGATCTTATCGCAGTTGGAGATGCAAACCATGGCATCGGCCTTGTGGGCGTTGCACATGTATTCCACCGAATCGGCGATCAGCTCGCGGGAGGGCAGCGAATAGAGCATACCGTCGTGGCCCATGGCAATGCCGTCGTCAATGGCGATTGTGTTGAACTCAGCCGCGAAGCACCCCAAGGTGTCGATCTTCGCTTTCACCCGCTGGCCGATGTCGTGCAGGTGGACATGGCCGGGCACGAACTGGGTGAAGGAATTGACCACGGCTATCACCGGCCGGCCGATCTGCTCCTCGCGCATGCCGTTGGCCCGCCATAGGGCCCGGGCGCCCGCCATTCTTCTGCCTTCCGTCGTTGCTGCGCTGCGCAGTGGATGTGCCATTGTTCTCCTCGCCGTATTGTTTACGATTTTTCTCTTGTCTTTGCCCTTTGGTGGGCGATACTACCTACCTAGATACCTTTGTCAATTTCTTCGTGGTGCCTGCTATGAAACAGCCGGAAATTAATTACTGGATTACCGCTATGCTCCAGAGGCATGATCGGGTCTCCGATCTCAACATCACGGTCGGTAAAACCCTGCAGGTGGAACGCGATGGCCAGCTGGTGTCTGTGGAGGTCCAACCACCGGTCGCTGAACTGACCCCCTTTCAAACCGAGGTTTTCGCCCTAAACCTGGTCGGCGGCAACCGCCGGCTCCTGCGCGACCTCGTTACCAAGGGGTCCTGTGATCTTTCCTACTCGCTCGACGAAAAGGTTCGCTTCCGCGTCAACATCTTCTCCCAAAAAGGCTATTACACCTCGGTACTGCGCAAGCTGGAGACCAAGATCCCCTCAATCGGCTCCTTCAACTTTCCTCACGCCTTCACCAAGATGGCCCACGAGGTCAACGGTCTGGTCCTGTTTACCGGTGCCACCGGCACGGGCAAGACCACTTCCATGGCAGCCATCCTCAACCGCATCAACGAGGAGCGACCGGTGCACATCGTCACCCTGGAGGACCCTATCGAGTATGTCCACCCGCACAAGAAGGCGACCTTCAACCAGCGGGAGATGGGCGACGACTTCGACACCTTTGCCAACGGCCTGCGAGCCGCTCTGCGGCAGGCACCCAAGGTTATCCTGGTCGGCGAAATCCGCGACCGCGAGACCCTGGAAATCGCGCTGACCGCTGCGGAAACCGGCCACGTGGTCTTCTCCACCCTGCATACCATCGACACCGGCCAGACCATCAACCGCATCCTCGGCATGTTTGAGCAGGACGAACAGCCGCAGGTACGCAACCGGCTGGCCGACACGATTCGTTGGGTCGTCAGCCAGCGGCTCCTGCCCAAGGTCTGCGGCGGCCGAGTGGCAGCGCTGGAAATCCTCTGCACCAGCCTGCGGGTCAGGGACCTGATCATCAACGGTGAAACCGAGGAGAAGACCTTCTACAACGTCGTCAAGGAAGGCTCGACCCGCGAGATGCGTACCTTTGACCAGCATCTGATACAACTCTTCGAGGTGGGCTTGATCACCGAGCAGTCGGCCATTCTCTACTCCTCGCACCGCAGCGAGATCAAGCGGGGCCTGGACACGATCAAGTCGTCTCGCGGCGAGAGCACCTCAAGCATCGACGACCTACGCATGGAACAGAAAGAGCAGGACCCCTACCAGCGCTGGTCATGACGGCTGCGTCCGGTATCCCGCGCCCGGCGCACTCCTGTCCTG
>JAVEYP010000333.1:0-3348 GCA_034003445.1 Desulfobulbus sp. | reverse complement strand
GGATGCAGTCCCCGGCCTCTTTGGCGCCCGTGTAGCAACTATAAATGTTCCGGTCCTCGCTCGTTCTAAAGACCCCCACGCCACTGGAGGCGTTGCCCTGCGGGTCGGAGTCGACGAGCAGAACTTTTTTTTTCTTGTCAGCGAGTACAGCGCCGAGATTGAGGGCAGTGGTCGTCTTGCCGACACCACCCTTTTGGTTGGCCAGGACCACGATTTTTGCATTCAAAACAAAGCACTCCTACGAACTCTTTCTTGACGAAATAAAGGCCGAGTATACTATACTCCCGTTTTTCAGTGAACTGTTCTCTTGTTGGACAACCACTTTCCCAAATGTTTCACGTGAAACATTGGCTCCCTGGGGCGAAGAGATGACAAAATACAGCGATGTCCTTATCATCGGCAGTGGCGTTTCAGGGCTTTCTTTTGCCCTGAAGGTCGCCCGGTTTTCGCGGGTGACCCTGATCACCAAGAAAAGAAAGGCGGACTCAGCCACCAACCTGGCCCAGGGCGGGGTTGCGGCAGTCCTGTCCGTTGAGGATTCCATCGAGGCTCATGTGACTGACACCCTCGTATCCGGCGACGGGCTGTGTCACGAGGACATCGTCCGCATCGTCACCCATGAAGGGCCGGAGCGAGTCCGCGAGTTGGTGGACTTCGGCGTGCGCTTCCAGAAGGGATTGCATGGTGAGGAGTTTGACCTCGGCATGGAGGGCGGGCACTCGGCCCGTCGCGTGGCCCACGCCTCCGACCTCACCGGCAAAGAGATCGAGCGGGCCCTGCTCGCGCAGATCGCCCTGGATCCCAACATCGAGGTGCTGGAAAATCACCTGGCCATCGACCTGCTCATCGAGTCAAAGGCGCGCGGTCGCGAGCGGCATAACGACGACCGCTGTCTGGGAGCGTACGTACTTGACCGCATCACCGGCGAAGTGGAGACGCGCCTTGCTGGGGTAACCGTGCTGTGCACCGGCGGTTGCGGCAAGGTCTACCTGTACACCACCAACCCGGACATCGCCACCGGAGACGGGGTGGCCATGGCCTACCGAGCAGGGGCCAAGGTGGCCAATCTGGAGTTCATCCAGTTCCACCCAACCTGCTTCTTCAATCGCGAGGCCAAAAACTTCCTCATCTCCGAGGCCGTTCGTGGCGAAGGCGGCGTGCTCATCAACCAGCAGGGCAAGGCCTTCATGAAAGGGTACGACCCACGCGGCGACCTGGCCACCCGCGACGCGGTGGCCAGGGGCATAGACGCGGAGATGAAGGCGAGCGGCGCCGACTGTGTCTTCCTTGATATCACCCATAAGCCGGCCCGTTTCCTCATGGAGCGGTTCCCCAACATCTACCAGACCTGCAAACAGTATGGGGTGGACCTGACCATCGACCCCATCCCGGTGGTGCCGGCGGCCCACTACATGTGCGGCGGGGTGGTGGTGGACGCCTGGGGCCAAACCTCGCTCGGCAACCTGCTCGCCTTTGGTGAAACCGCCTGCACCGGGCTGCACGGCGCCAACCGGCTGGCCAGCAACTCGCTGCTCGAGGCGGTCGTCTTCGCGCATCGAGGGGCCCTTTGGCTTAAAGACCATGTGGACGACATCCGCCGCCTGGAGCGTCTGAAGGTCAACGACTGGCGCCCCGGAGGGGCCGAAGTACTCGACGAATCCGTACTGATCAAACACAATTGGGATCAGGTGCGCCAGCTCATGTGGAACTACGTAGGGATTGTCCGCCGCACCAAGAGGCTCGAACTCGTGCAGAACCGCCTCACCTGGATGCTCAAGGAAATCAAAGACCACTTCTACGACTACCTGTTGACCCCGGATCTAGTGGAACTGCGCAACCTGGCCGTGGTAGCGGACCTAATCGTGCAGAGCGCCAGCCTGCGCAAGGAGTCGCGCGGCTTGCACTACATCCTCGATTACCCGGAGAAGAACAACCGCGACTTCCTCCGCGATACGGTGCTGCGGAAACGGTAAAAAAAAGCCCCCGGAACACCGAGGTGTTCCGGGGGCTGGCGCGCTGCACCCACCGCGGTAGGCTTTACTGCTGCGGCAACATTTTCTTGAGCATCTCCAGTCCCTGCTCCATCTCCTGACGCATCCGCTGCTGGTCTTCCTTGGAGACGGGAACCCCCTTTTCAAGGGACTGTGGCAGGCCGGCGGGTAGCAGGCCGCCCCCTGCCTTCTTCAGGGACTCGACCCCTTCCGGACTTTTTAGGGTAGCGATCATCTGGCGTACGGTCTGGGCCATCACTTCCTCGGCCTGCTGATCGACTGTGGCGGTGATGCCGGCCGGCAGCGCAAAGGCCGAAGCTGGAACCGGGGTCGCCGTGTCGATAGAGGTGGCCGTGACTGTACTGCTTAGGCCCATGATCGACAGCTGAGAGCGCAGCATCAGGTCAGTGCCACGCAGCAGGTGAACGGTGGACATATTGCCCACCGAGGTGACGTCACAGTCGTAGCCGAGGATTTTGGTTGGGCTCTGCTTGACCGAACCGCCAAACTGGCCCATCATGGCACCGCCGAGTTGTTTGGCGTTTTTCACGACATTCCTCTTTTCAGTGTCGCTCAGCCTGGTGTATTCTTCGTTGTACAGCTTGCCTGGGTTGGTGATCCGACTGGCCGACCGTTCGACAAGATCATAGGTGGTCACCCAGTCTCCATCGGTAATCTCAATGAGTTTAGTGGCCGTGTTCATGCCCATGACGGTGGTCGTCGAGGTACGGTGCTTTGCACGGATCTTTCCGTACTCTTTTATAAAAAGCTTTTCCTCGCCCTGCTCTGAGCCCTCCAGCCGGTAGATGATGGTCGCTTCCTTAAAGGGGAGTTTGGTCTCCCAGGGCAGGGTCTCCGCCCAGGCTGGGCAGAGGCCGGCCAGGAGCGTGACGGTAAGTGCTAGCAATGCTGTCTTCATCGGAGACCTCCTTGGACAGGAATGGGGAGAGGGGCAGCTTGTGGTGCATCGCGGCGCCGATGATACTCGGAACGCGAGGGCAAAAGCAATGACAACCTAGGAGGGTATGATGTTCTCGATTATGCAGACCATAGCGGAGCGCAAGATCCAGCAGGCCATCACGGAAGGGACCCTGCCCGATCTGAGCCACTGGAAGAACAAACCGCTGCCAGCGGACGATATGGCCGGCGTCCCCGCGGACCTGCGCATGGGCTACCGGCTTTTGAAGAACGCGGGCTATGTGCCCGAGGAAGTGACCCTACACAAGGAGATCGCCCGCATCGAGGACCTGCTGCCCCACTGTGTGGACGAGCGCGAAAAAATCAAGCAGTTGCGGCGCATCAGCTACCTGAAGATCCGGCTCGAGAGCCGCATGGGGCGGTCCCTGCAACTCGGCGA
>JAVEYP010000332.1:0-3361 GCA_034003445.1 Desulfobulbus sp. | reverse complement strand
GAGTAAGGGGTCTGCGGCTGGTGGTCCATCCAGGCGCTGCTCTCCCGCTCCATGCTCTCCAGGGTGAACCCAGCCAGCAGGGGGTTCCAATCGCTCGGTCGCCAGACCACCTGCTGGTCCGTGCCCAGGGAGGTGTCGACCTGCTTGGTGCGATCGGCATTCTTGTCGCCAAAACCATAGTTGTACTGGTTTTTGTCATACAGGTAGTAGGCCAATGCCTTCCAATGGACCCGGCCACCAAGAAAGTCGCCATTGTACTCCAGGTCACTGTAGCCGTTGCTCTTATCCGTGTCCGGGGCAAAGTCGCGGCGGTAGGCGGTGTAGGGATTGGGATTGAAGTCACCATCCACATCCTGCCAGTCCGGATACTCGCCCATCAGGTCAGCGTAATTGCCGCCCAGGCGGAGTTCATGGCGATTGTTAAAGGTGTAGACTACGTTGCCGCCCACATTGGTTTTCTCTTCTCCGGAATTATACACCCGGCCATAGGTTGGGTCGTCGTAGTCATCGATGCCCTCGGTGCTTGTGGTGGCGTGAAAACGGAACCGCTCGTTGACCTCGCCGCCGCCGGAAAGTATCCCCTTGTAGGAGTCGAAGCTGCCGTATTCGCCACCGACCGAACCACCCAGCGGTCCGTCGCCCTTTTTCGTGATCAGGTTGATCACTCCGCCCATGGCGGCTGAGCCGTACAGGGCTGAGGAAGGCCCTTTGATCACCTCCACCCGCTCGATGCGGTCCACGTTGATCTTAGCGGCATTGCCGGTACCAGCGCGGTGGCCGTCGATGAGCAGCAGCACGTGGCCGGCAATGTCCTCGCCGTGGGCGTCGGTGCGAAAGCCGCGCAGGCCGACCGCGGTGTTCATGCCGCTGTACTTCTGCAGATGGCCAGTGACATAGGTGCCAAGCAGTTCGCCCACAGTGGTAGCCCCGGACCGCTCGATGGTCTCCCGGCTGATCACCTGGGTGTCCATGGGCAGATCAATGAGCCGCTCTTCGGTGCGACTGGCAGTGACAACCATCTCATCCGCAGCCTGTGCGACCGGTTGGCTGGCAGCGAGCGCGGGAGGACCTGCGACCGGCAGTACGCCAAGGGTGAGGACCAGTGTGGTGAACCGTTTTCTGCGCACGTTGTGCATCTGCTGTACTCCTTGTTGGCTGAATGTTTCTGACCATGCCGGCGGGAGGATGCATAACGCACATTTTCTCCTCAGCATGGTCCTGCATCCTCGACTGTCCCTCACTGTCAAGACAACCCAGATGTTTTTTGACTCTCCTGCCTCGCCAGAGACGCCTTGTTGGTCGCTTGCAGGCCGTGCTAGTGTACAGCCTTTCCCGGACCTGCTAGCGCAGTCGGAAGGAGATGGTCTGCTCGACCAGGGCCTGGACAATCACCCCGTCCACAGTGCCCGGTCGGAATCGCCAGGCGCGCACGGTGCGAAGCACGCTCTGCTCGAAAAACCCTTCCGGCTCGGCGGCGAGCACCTTGACCGGGCCGACCGAACCTCGCTCGTTGACCACGTATTGAACCCGGATCCACCCCTCGATGTTCTGTTGCCGCGCGGCTGGCGGGTAGCCGGGCTGTTGCCGGGAGAGCGCCTGGAGCGGCCCGTCCAGCGATCCGGCTGGAACCGGGTGGCCGCCCCGGCCTTTAGGGTTCCTCCCCCCTGCCCCGGCCGACGGCCCCGTCGAACCTATGCCTGTCGTGGCCGCAGCCCTAGCAGGGGTTGGTTCGCTCGATGTGGCGACCGGTTCTACCTGGGGCACACTCTGCGCCGAAGGCTCTTTTTCCGGCTGCGCGGCCGGCGCTGGCACCGGGGAGCGGGTCTGCTGCACGACTGGGGCCGGTTTGCGCACCGTCACGACCTGCTGCGATCGGGCCGGGGTTTTCTTTTGCACCGGCTCAGCCTTGACCACCTGACGTGGCTGAACCGCAGCCGGCGGAGCCTTTTGCTGTTCCGGGGCAGCAGTGGACTGAAGGGCATCTCCATCGCCGCCGGCCGCAGCAATGGTCAGTTCGATGCGCACCGGCGACTTCACCTGGGCGGTATTGCCGGCGAGCACAAAGGCGCAGAGTAGCAACAGGGCGTGCAGCAGCAGAGAAAGATGGATGGCTTTCCTCTGGTGGCTCATGGGCGCTGTTCGGTCTGCAGGCTCAGAGTGGTAAAACCGAGTCCCCTGACCGCCTCGTAGACATCGACAAACTGCTGCAGGGGCAGGTTCCGGTCGGCACGGACTACCAGCGGTGTTTGTCGGTCAATGGTTTCAAGCGCCGGGGCAAGTGTTGCCAGCGACACCTCCTCCTCCTCCACCCAGATGCGACCTTCCGCGCCAATGGTCAAGATGCGCGGCTGCAGCAGCACAGTCTGCTCGGAGGAGGAGGCCTTAGGCAATTCCACTTGGATACCGCCGGTGGCAATAAAGGTGGAGGTGGTGAGCACGATGGTAAGCAGCACGAGCATCACATCCACCAGCGGGATGACATTGAGGTAATCAAACTCCTTCTCGTCCACGCTGGATGTCCCATTGAAGGAGAAGCACCTTGCACCTGCGCAGCAGCAGGTTGTACAGGGTAACAGCCGGAATCGCGACGAGCAGCCCCAGGGCCGTGGCCTTGAGAGCCATAGACAGGCCACGCATGATGCGAGCGGTATCAAAGCCCGTCTCGCCGATGGTGGCAAAGGTGAGCATGATGCCTAGCACCGTGCCCAGCAGGCCGATGTAGGGAGCGTTGGTGCCAATGGTGGCGATAAAGTGAAGTTTGTTCGTCAGGTGCAGTTCCAGCTCGCGCCGGTCGGCGAAATCGGCCACTCGGGTGGCGCGGTAGACGAACCAGCGCTCAATGGCCACCGCACAGGCGATCAGGCTGAGCACGAACAACAGGCCGAGCACGCCGTAATCGATGATCAGGTGCAGATACTCCATGGCTGCTCAGGAACCTGAACCGCGGAGCGCAGCCAGGAGAGCAACAAAGAGAAAGACGCGATCAGAATGGCCGGCTGATGAAATTGGAAGGTGCTGTCCTCGACGGACAGGGTATGGGCGGGCGGGTGGTGCTGGAAATTCCCGGTGCATCGGCTCCTCGCGTTTGTGATCGAGCAGGGGCGGGAACGATGGCGCCAGGCGCGGGAGGCCTGCGGCAGGCCAAAAAAAATCCCGGATCGAAAATCGATCCGGGATAGCCCTTTTTTATCCGCAGAACAGGTGTGTACCGGGTACGCTGCCGTCCTCGCAATCGTCTCCTCAATGCTCAAGCAGGTCTTCTGACTCCCGGTTCACCCTACTGGCTGCGCCTTCCCGACTCAAGATCAGTGACAAAATGCAGCGGTCGTCCCCGGTTACAGCGGCGGGCCCGTCTCCGATT
>JAVEYP010000331.1:0-3367 GCA_034003445.1 Desulfobulbus sp. | reverse complement strand
GAGAAGCGTCGTCAGCGGCGGCAGGAAGCCACTTTTAGTGACCTGTTCGAACAATACATTGAGCGGCATGCGAAACAGCATAAATGCAGCTGGAAGGCCGACCAGGACGCTTACACGCGTCACATTGCGCGTCCCTTGGGCAAAAAGAAAATTTCGGAGGTCACCCGCATGGACGTTGCCGCCCTGCACGGCAAAATCGGCAAGGACCGACCGACCGCAGCCAACCGGCTTCTTGCGCTGCTCTCCTCCGTTTTTGGCCGCGCGATCGAGTTCGGCCTGCGGGAAGGGGCGAACCCGTGCCTCGGCATTCGTCGGTTTCCCGAGCAGGCCCGCGACAGGTTCCTGTCCGGTGACAAACTGCGGCGATTCTTCGAGGCCTTGGAGCAAGACCCGTACCCCACCACTCGCGACCTCTTCACCGTGGCTCTGCTAACCGGTGCGCGCCGGGGAAACGTGCTTGAATTGAAGTGGGCCGACTTGGACCTGGACGCGGCAACCTGGCGGATCGGCAGGACCAAGAACGGCACCCCGCAAACCGTGGCACTGGTCGAGCCTGTGGTCGAGCTGTTGCGCGCACGGAAACGGCAGGCAACCAGTGTTTTCGTGTTCCCCGGATCAGGTGCCACCGGTCATCTGATTGAACCGAAGAAGGGCTGGTCCCGCATCTGCAAGGCCGCCGGTATCGAGGGCGCCCGCATTCACGACCTGCGCCGGACCATGGGGAGCTGGCAGGTCAAGACCGGCGCCTCTCTGCCGGTCATCGGTAAGCGCCTGAACCACAAAAACCAGTCCACCACCGCGATCTATGCCCGCCTCGACCTGGACCCGGTACGGAGCGCGGTGGTGAAGGCGGTCGATGCCATGCTGGCGACCAGGGGCCAGGCACCGAAGGTGGTCCCGCGGTGGAAGATGGGGAACAAATGACAGCCAACCACGGTGCCCCTGGCAGGCGGCATTCCCCGCCCTGGAGGAAAAAGCGGCAGGTATTTACCTGGCCGGCGCACGTCATCGTGAAAGACTGACACAGCTCCAGCTGGCGGAGCGGTGCGGCCTGCCCCAGCGACACATCAGCGAGATCGAAAACGGCAAACGGCCAATCGGCAAGGAGAACGCCAAGCGCTTTGCGGCAGCCTTGCACATCGATTACCGGGTGTTCCTGTAGACGAAGTCGGCGGCGAGTAAACAAGACGGCGACGGATAGGACCGAGTCGCAGAACCCTTCCCGACAAGTACGGACTCCTGCAAAGCCTGTTGACCTGTAACCACTAATTGATTACAAAGAGAACGTGAATATACAAGGTGGCGATCAAACGAAAGGTCTTGAAGACGGTCGAGACCATGCCGAGCAGGGAGCAGGACCGCCTTGCTCTGCTGATACGCGACCTGGCCGCTCTTGGTCCGGTTCAATCAGGATGGCCCAATTACAGCAAGCTGTCCGCGTCCGCCTACCATTGCCACTTGAGCCGTAAATGAGTGGCCTGTTGGCGGTACGAAAAGGGAACGATAGAGATAGAGGTGTACTATGCTGGTAGCCGTGAAAACGCGCCGTATTGAATTGCAGATGAAAGGGGATATCCCCGAGCGGGTGCTCCTGTTCCTGGAAGAGGAATATGGCGTCTCTCTGCGGCCAACCACCGATGACGGTGAAGAGGCTGTGAACGCGCTCGAGACGGATTGGTACAAGCGCACGATGGCGGCCATGCCCCCTGGCAAGGCGCTTCGCATCTACCGCGAGAATGCCGGATTGACCCAAACCGCCCTGGGGGATCGAATGGGTGGTGTTCCGAGGCAGCATATTTCCAACATGGAGAACGGCAAGCGCCCCATTGGCAAGGAGAACGCCAAGCGCCTGGCAACGGCGCTGCACACCGATTACCGGATGTTCCTGTAGGCGAGGAAGACCCGCGCACAAGAACTCAGGGCGATAGGGTAGCTCCCGAAAAGCGGTCCCCTTGCCGCCTTCGTCCTGACCTTCCTCAAGGGACCATCTTTCTGAAGGGAGAGAGGCCATGTCGATGAATATTCTAGCAGTCTGTCGGTCTTGAATTTGCCAAACGGCGTTTACTCGGGCCCGCAGGACGGCTCCTGTTGAAAACCAACCCTGGGATCTTGGTCTATCGCTCCCTGGATTTGGCACTCGACGTATTGAAAGCGAACAAGAGAGACATCTTGGGCAGCTTTTTGCCATCAAGCGCCTGGCGTTGAACGGTTTTATACCCTCAGGGCATGCAACCGTTTCAGGTTCCAGGCCATGCAGACCAGATTCCATGCATCGCGGACCGAATCCACCCCGCGCAACAGGAACTGGCGGAACCCCATGACGGCCTTGATGATGCCGAACACCGGTTCAACCGTGCATTTTCGCCTGGCGTAGAGGGCTCGGCCTGCCGTCGTCCGCAAGCGGTACGTCATCCGCAGCAGGGCATCCGTATCCACGGGCAAGGGGGCGGGCTCAGTGCAACGCTCTTACAGCCTCTGGTTGTGGGCATCGCTATAGGGGAGAATGATCGCCTCTTCGCAGCGCTCGACATTGGCTTGGCTGAAGTAACCGGCGTCGGCCTGCACGCTGTCCACCATGCCCAGCGTTTCCGGCAGGACCGTGAGCACGGCCAAGGCCGGAGCGATTTCCAGTTTGTCGTTCGGGTTCTGGCTCAGGTGCTGGCCGAAGAGCAGCAAGGATTCGACGTCAACGCCGGCCTGGGCATGGTAACATTGATCAAAACCACCACCTGCGACGGGCATGATCCGCGACTCTTCGTCGGTGAGGTTGACCTAATCCTTGTCCCGGGGACCGGGTTCGGGCGGCTTGGAACTTTTCCCGCAAGATTTCCTGCCGGTTTCCTGCTCTTTGGCCTTGCGCTCGACGAGCTTTTGCTCGTATTCGGCTTGCTGCCCGGCGTGACGTTCGGCGGCCCGGGGCTCAATCTCGGCCTTGGCCCGGGCGATGGCGGCCAGGCGTTCTTCGCGGCGCGCCAGTTCAGCGGGAAGGTCCAGCCCGTCCGGTGGCTCGCTTTTGTCCGCCTCTTCCGCCTGACGCAGCAGCTCGGCTACCTCGGCCTTGATTCGGGCTTCGAGCTGGTTGGCGTATTTCAGCTCAAGGCCTGGTGCCTGGAGGCGTTGGCTTTGATCTTGGTGCCGTCGAGGCTGACCTTGCCAAGCTTTAGGCAGCCCATCTGCTGGGCGATCAGCAGAATCTGCACGAACAGCGGGGCAAGTTGCGGCAGAAACCGTTTACAAAAGGTGGCAATCGTATCGTGATCAGGATGAGCGTTGGCAGCGATGTACCGGAAAGCCACCGAGGCGTAGGGCGCCTGCTCCAGTTTGCGGCTGGAAAAAAAGCCGGTGGCGTAGCCGTAAAACAACAGGG
>JAVEYP010000330.1:0-3370 GCA_034003445.1 Desulfobulbus sp. | reverse complement strand
GCCTGGATGACCGCATCGATGTCCTTGTCCTTGATCTCCTGATTGTTGATGGCGATAATGCCGGGCGAGTTGAATCCCTTGATGTGGTTGCCGGCAATGCCCACATACACGGACTCGATGTCGCAGCCGGCCATGTCCGAGGCCGCGTCCACGGCCTGGCGGATCGACTGGACAGTGGACTCAATGTTGACCACCACGCCCTTCTTCATGCCAGAGGAGGCCGCAGTGCCCACGCCGATGATCTCCACTCGGTCGTCAAAGACCTCGCCGATCAGGGCGCACACCTTGGTGGTGCCTATGTCCAGGCCTGCGACGAGCTCTCCGGGCTCACGCGGTTCCTGGTCCTCCACTTCCTCATCCGTCGGTTTGTGATCCAACAACCAAGACCTTATCATCTGCGTAGTCCATTCTGATTTCTTTCACGGTATCGACCTGTTTCTTGCCGTACAACTGATCCAGCACCCTGATCAGCCGGTAGTACTTCGTCTGCAGACGATCCCAGCCGAAATAGATCGGAAAGGGGCGGTCCACCAAATAGATGATCAGCCCCTCTTTCGGGTCGAGGTGTACCTCGGACACCCCCTGCAGCGGCAGGACGGCGTGCCCTTGCGAGGCGAGTTGCAGGAACGTTAGCGCCGCCTCGGCACAGCCGCCCCGAACAAGGGTGTCGGCGACTACGTCCCGCCCGGCCACCAGCCCGGTGATCACCGGGTGGTCGATGTCCATGCCGGGCTCAATTTCGGCGAACACCTGTCCATCCCGGTTCAGGTAGCGCAGCTGCCGCTCCTTCTCGCCCTCAATGTTCACCAGCGCCAGCGCCTGCTGTTCGTGGACCTTGATGGCTAGGGTGGACGGCCAGCGGGTCGTGATCTCCACCTGCTGCACCCACGGGTGGGTGGCGATCCGTGCCGCAGCCGCCTTGGGCCGAAACTGCAGCAGGCTTGCGCCTTGCTGCAGTCCGGACAGGTCGAAGATCTGCCGCTCGGTCATCACCTTGTGTCCACTGATGTGGATGTCGCTCAAACGGAAGATGTCAGAGCGGATCAGGGCCTGGTACGAAAACCACAGGCCCGTCACCAGTGCACCGCAGACCGTGAGCACCAGCAGGGTGTTCTGGGACAGGCGTTTCCATTTCCACAGCCGTTGCGCACCACTAACCACCGCTCCAGTGCTGTACTGCGGCGTTTTTGTCCTGCGCCGCAGGAGAATACGCAGGACCTCAGCTAGGGAGTGCCTTTTCCGGCCGCCGCCTTGAGGAACGCGCTGCGCTATCTTGCGGGGGGTATAGACCGCCATTGTCCCACGCTTCCCCGGTTAGAGGATATGGACCTCCGGTTCAAGGAGGACGCCGCTGTGCGTGAACACCCGGTCGCGCACCTCCTGCATCAGGGCGACGATATCTTCAGGTTCCGCACCGCCGGTGTTAACGATAAAGTTGGCGTGCTTTGGCGAAACCATTGCCCCGCCGCGGCTCAGCCCCTTGAGCCCGGCCTGTTCGATAAGCCTTCCGGCAAAATCACCCTCCGGGTTCTTGAAGGACGATCCCGCTGAGCCGACCCCGGCCGGCTGCTTCTGCCGGCGGCAGGCGACAATGTCCCGGCAGCGCGCGGTCAGAGTCTGCCGGTCGTCCCGCTGCAAGAGAAAGGCGCCCCGGCAGATCAGCCATCGTTCTCCGGGTTCGCCCGGGAGGCGAGTGGTCCGGTAGGCAAATCCGACCTCCTGCTGCGCTATCTCGCGGAGTTCGCCCCGCTCGCTGATGCAGGTGATTGAATGTAAGGCCTCGCCGATAGCATGTTCAAAGGCGCCGGCATTCATGCGGATCGCCCCGCCGATGGTGCCCGGGATGCCGGCCATGAACTCTAGGCCGGTCAGCCCTCGACCCGCGCACCAAGAAACAAAGGCCACTAGGCTGCAGCCGGCGTCGACCGTGACCCGGGTCGTTTCCGGGTCGCCCGGCGATAGAGGCTCGGGACGAAGGTTGCGAACCGAACCACGTAGGCGAATGAACACTCCCTCGTGATAGCGGCTGGCGACGAGAATGTTAGAACCGGCGCCAATGGCCCGCCACGCCACTGCTTCGCTGTGCAGCCAGCGCAGCAGGACGGCGAGTTGCGTGCCGTCGGCCGGTTCCGCCAGAGCCTCGACAACACCTCCGGCGCGGAAGGTCGAATGGCTGGCCATGCTCACCTCCCAGCGGACCGAAGGACAAAGAAGAGCAAGGCTCGCGCGTTGTCGGCTGTTCATCACCATAGTCTCCCCTCCGCTATGACGGAAGCGCCGGCTGAGCAGTCGGTTCTCATTCCCCGCCTTCCAGCTGCACCAGCAGCCGCTCGCCGGCCCGGACGATGTTCCCGGCTCCCAGGGTCAGGAGCAGGTCGCCCGGCTGCAACATCTCAAGCAGTGCCTCAGGGCGCAGTACCAGGTTCGGAATATGCATGACCTGGCGCTGGCCGTGCAGCTTAATGGCCTCCAGCAAAGTCTCGGAGGTGATGCCCTCAATCGGTTGTTCGCTGGCCGCATAAATATCGGCCAAGACCAGCACGTCCGCCCTTCGAAAGGCGGTGGTGAACTCGGTGAACAGGGCTCGGGTGCGAGTATAGCGGTGCGGCTGAAAGGCCACCACTACCCGGCGTTCAGGCCAACCCTCGCGCACCGCGTCCAGAGTGGCACGGATCTCCGTGGGGTGGTGCCCGTAATCGTCGATCACAAGCACACCGCCCGCCTCGCCCTTGACCTGCAGCCGCCGCTGCACGCCCTGGAATCCTTCCAGGGCGCGGGCAATCACCGCAAAATCGATCTCAAGTTCCAGTGCCACGCCGATGGCGGCAAGGCTGTTGTAGATGACATGCTGACCTGGCCGGTTGAGCCGGACGGTGCCCAGCTCGCGGTCGCGGAAGCGGACCGTGAACTCGCTGGACCCGCCGCCGATGACAATGCGAGACGCCTGCAGGTCAGCCTGCTCGGTAAGGCCATAGGTTATGATGCGTTTCTGCAGGCGGGGCAGGATCTGGGCAACGTGATCGTTGTCGAAGCAGACAATCGCCACCCCATAAAAGGGCAGGCGGTCGACAAAGTCGACAAAATAATCCTTAATCTGTTCGATATCGCGATAAAAGTCCAGATGTTCGCGGTCGATGTTGGTGATCACCTCGATCACGGGCGAGAGTTTCAGAAAGGAGCCGTCACTCTCGTCCGCCTCGGCTACCAAGAACTCTCCCTCGCCTAGTTTGGCGTTACTGCCGAAGCCGTGCACCTTTCCCCCGACCACCACCGTGGGGTCGAGGCCGGCCTCGGCGAGAACCGTGGCGACCATGGAGGTGGTCGAGGTTTTGCCGTGACTGCCGGCGACCGCAATACCGTATTTCTTGAG
>JAVEYP010000329.1:0-3374 GCA_034003445.1 Desulfobulbus sp. | reverse complement strand
CCATCGTCGCTTCCATGCTGCCTTTATGATCGTCCATCATACGGGCGACCTCGTAGCCGTACTGACGGCAGGCCTGCGTGATCATCGCCATACGTGCGATCTTCCAGCGCGTGATCTGGTATTCTTTAATCTCTTTGCCGAATACCTTGCGCTCTTTTGCATAACGCACGGCTGCTTCGGTCGCTGCCTGCATAACGCCTGTTGCGCGAGCGGCCGTCTGAACGCGTCCGCCGGCAAAGCCGGCCATCTGCAGATAGAAGCCCTGGCCCATGAACACGATATTGGTCAGCGCGCTGCGGTTCTCTTTGCGCATCCAGTCGCGCACGCCGCACACCTGGTTGATGATCTCCGCAGTGGTCAGGTTGCGCTGAAAGCCCATGGCGCCGGTCAGGCAGAAGGTGCAGCCCATGGCGCAGCCCGCCTGCGAGGAGACGCACAGAGTGTTGCGGTCCTCTTCGGGGATGAGCACGGACTCAATGATTGCGCCGTCTTCCAGGCGAAAGCTGAACTTGACCGCGCCGTCTTGCGAGCGCTCGATGATGGCCTCGGTAAAGCCGCTCATGCGAGCCGAGGTGGCAAGCACGGCGCGGAACTCCTTGGCCAGGTCGGTCATCTGTTCAAAATCGGTGATCTTTAGCCGATAAATCCAGGCAAGTATCTGTCGGCCGCGGAAGGCAGGCTGACCCAGGGATTCGACAAAACGGACGAGCTGCTCCTGGGTGAGGTTTTTCAGGTCAGTACGGCTTTCGGGTGGGGACATCAAGGCATCCTCGTCGTGCGGCAGGGGCCGCGGGTGTTCCGAACCCGTTGCTACAGGCCGCGGAGGTGTTCGGGCCGGAGCGGCACTGCGCCGGCCGCGGCCCGGTCGATCATGGCCAGCAGCCGCTCCCGGTCGCGAGGCAGGCGGCCGTCCAGGGCGAGCGCGTTAGAGGCGTGGTTGGCGTAGAATTGGGTGCGCAGCGTCCCAAGATGAGCCAGCAGGCAGCGCAGTTCGGCAAACAACCCGGCCTGGTCGGGCAGGATGAAGCGGCCGGAGCGCATCAGTCGGTAGAGCGGGGTGTTCGGCAGCACCATCAGGGTGAGTACCGCGACTTGGTGCGGCTGCATGCGTTTGAGTACCTCAGCCGTGGCCGCGGCATGGTCCAGAGAGTCTTCCCGGCCGGCAATACCGAGCAGGCAGGTGACGGACAGGAACATCCCCGCATCGCGCACCCGTTGTCCAGCCTCGACCATCGCTGCACTGTCCGCGCCCTTGACAATGGCCCGCAGCGTCGGGTCATGGCCGCTTTCCAGGCCAAGGTAGAGGCGGCTCAGTCCCAGTTGGCGACAGCCAGCCAGTTGCTCGTCGCTGAGTGCTCCAATGTTTGTGGAGGTGGCGTAGCTGCTCACCCGCCGCACCCAGGGCAGTTTCTCGCGGATGCGGCCGAGCAGCCAGAGCATTTCGTCGTGCGGCAGGGCCAGGGCGTCGCCGTCAGCCAGGAACAGGGTTTGCTGGCGCTGACACCAGGTCGCGGCAAAGTCGAGGTCTGCCTCGATGCGCGCAGCCGATTTGACCGTGAACAACCGATCGCGGTAGGCGCCGCAGAAGGTGCAGCGGTTGTGGGAACAACCGGTGGTGACCTGAAGAATAATAGAAAAGGCCTCGCTGGGAGGCCTGATAATGTCGCCTTGATAGTCCATGGGAGCGGAGCCCTGCCCGCGGGCTAGGGTGGATCAGCCGTTCTTTTTGGCGAAGTCGGTCATGAACTCGACCAGCCGTTCCACGCCCTCGCGCGGGAAGGCATTATAAATCGAGGCCCGACAGCCGCCTACTGAGCGGTGGCCCTTAAGGCCGTCCAGGTTAGCCGCGGTCGTCTCGCGGACAAACTGGGCCTCAAGTTCGGGAGTGGGCAGGTTGAAGGTGACGTTCATCAGCGAGCGGGATTCCTTTTCGGCGTGTCCGCGGTAGAAATCGGTGTTGTCAATGGCCTGGTAGAGCAGGGCGGCCTTTTCCCGGTTCTGCCGCTCAATGGTCGTCACTCCTCCCAACTCCTTGAGCCAGCGCATCACCAGGCCGACACCGTACAGGGAGAAGCAGGGCGGAGTATTGAACATGGAGTCCTTGTCCGCATGGGTCTGGTACTTGAGCATGGTAGGCACCTGCGCACCGACCCGGTCGAGCAGGTCTTCGCGGATGATAACCACGGTCACGCCGGCCGGACCCATGTTCTTCTGCGCGCCGGCAAAGATCAGGCCAAAACGGCTCACGTCGACCGGCCGGCTGAGGATGTCTGAGCTCATGTCAGCGATGAGCAGGGCCTCTTTATCCGGCATGGCCGGAAATTGAGTGCCGTAAATGGTGTTGTTGGTAACAAAGTAGAGGTACTGGCTGTCCGCGGCCACGGTGTATTCGTCGTCCCGCGGCACACGCGTGAAGTTCAGCTCCTCGCTGGAATAGGGGACTTCGACCTGGCCGAACAGCTTGGCCTCCTTGATGGCCTTCTTTGACCATGTGCCGGTGTTCAGGTAGGTGGCCTTTTGGTCGGATTTGAGCAGGTTCATGGGGACCATGAAGAACTGGCTGGAAGCGCCGCCCTGCAGGAACAGCACTTTGTAATTGTTTGGGATACCCATCAGTTCGCGGATGAGCGCTTCGGTCTCGTCAGCAACGGCCACAAACTCCTTGGAGCGATGGCTCATTTCGATAAGGCCAATGCCCGTGTCGTGAAAATTGACGATATCCCTACCCGCCTGTTCGAGCACGCTATAGGGCAGGGCGGCAGGACCGGCGGCAAAGTTAAAAATTCGCTCAGGCATAACAAACTCCTTTCACAGTTCTTCGTATATTTTTGTTTTAGCGGATTATTTGACGAAAGGCTTCGTACAGGACAATCCCGGCGCTCATGGCTAGGTTGAGACTGCGGATATGCGGGTTGACCATGGGTATGGTAAAACAGCAGTCACTATACAGGCTGAGAATATCTTCCGGCAATCCTTTTGTTTCCTTGCCAAAGACGAGCATCGCCCCCGGCTGGAAGCGCGCTGCGGTGTACGGCCGGTGTGACTTGGTGGTGAGGAAGAACAGGTTCCGTTCGTCCTGTTCCTGGAGAAAGGTGTCCAGGTTGGTCCAGTGGCGAATGTTTACGTGCGGCCAGTAATCCAGGCCGGCGCGCTTCAAATGGCGGTCGTCGACCTTAAAGCCAAGCGGATGCACCAGGTCGAGCACCGTATCGGTGGCGCCGCACAGGCGGGCAATGGACCCGGTGTTTGGCGGAATCTCGGGTTCGACAAGGACGATGTGCAGGTTGGGTGCGACCATGGTCAGAGTGTCCGGGTTCGGGAAAAAAGTGTACTCTTCTCTACAGAATATGGTTTGAGGTTGCAAATTCAAAAAT
>JAVEYP010000328.1:0-3393 GCA_034003445.1 Desulfobulbus sp. | reverse complement strand
TAGCCGTCAGGCCCTCCGGTCCGATGCCCAGTGTAGCCAGCCGGGTTAGGGTCTCCTTGCAGGAGAAGCCGGCGTCGATAAGCACTCGGGTGGAACCCGACTCGATCAGGGTACAATTGCCCTTACTCCCACTGCCGAGCACGGAAAATCGCACTAAATTAGTACCTTTGCGCTCGCCGGGGGCTAGCGCAGGCCGGTGGAGCCAAAGCCGCCGTCGCCCCGCCGGGTGGGCGCAAGCGAGGCTTGCACCTCCAGGACTGCTTGGACCACCGGCGCCAGCACCAGTTGGGCGATACGGTCGCCGCGGTTGATGGTGAAGGGCTTGCGGCCGAGGTTGATCAGAGCGACTCGTACCTCGCCGCGGTAGTCAGCGTCGATGGTGCCCGGCGCATTGACCACGGTGACCCCGTGGCGGACCGCGAGCCCTGAACGCGGCCGCACCTGAATTTCACAGCCCACGGGGATGGCCACTGCAAACCCGCAGCCGATCAGGAGGATGTCCCCTGGTTCAAGCGTCACGGGCTCCGCGAGGCAGGCCGCTACGTCCATTCCGGCCGCCTGCTCAGTGGTGTAGGTGGGGAGCGGCAAGTCGGCGCTGCCTTCCGGATCCAGCCAGGTGAACCTCACTGTCAACGAACGCTGCCCCTGTGTTTGTTTTGTAATGTCGACATTATACGTCATCGATTCCTCCGCACAAAAAAAGCCGATCGCAGACTGCGACCGGCTTGGACCATGCAATATTAGCGCAGCCGGCTCACTGCTCGCCTTCGGCCAACGCCGCCTTGCGGCTCAGACGAATGCGGCCGCGGTTATCGACATCGATCACCTTGACCTTGATGATGTCGCCTTCCTTAACCACGTCAGTGACGTTCTTCACCCGCTCGTTGGTCAGCTCGGAGATGTGCACCATACCGTCGGTGCCTGGCAGAATTTGCACAAAGGCGCCGAATTCCTTGATCGTGCGGACCTCACCTTCATAAATGCGGCCGATCTCGGGTACAGCAGTGATCTCCTGAATACGGTTGATTAACGCCTTGGCCGACTCAGAGCTGCCACTGAAAATCTTCACTGTGCCATCATCCTGCACATCGATCTTCGAGTCAAACTCGGTGGTCATCTCACGGATAATCTTACCACCAGGGCCGATGATGTCGCGGATCTTGTCCGGGTGGATCTTAATGGTAACATACTTAGGCGCATGCTCAGAGACCACAGCGCGCGGCGTCTCGATTGCCTCGCGCATCTTCTCGATAATGTGCAGACGACCGTCCTTCGCCTGGGCAAGGGCGGTGGCCATGATGGCGCGGTCCACACCCTCGATCTTGATGTCCATCTGCAGGCCGGTGATACCCTCGCTGGTACCGACGACCTTGAAATCCATATCCCCAAGGTGATCTTCGTCACCAAGGATATCGGTGAGCACCACCACCTTGTCGCCCTCCTTGATCAGCCCCATGGCCACGCCGGAGACCGGTGACTTAATGGGAACGCCGGCGTCCATCAAGGCGAGGCTGGCACCGCAGACCGTAGCCATGGAAGAAGAACCGTTGGATTCGAGCACCTCCGAGACCACCCGCAAGGTGTACGGAAAGGCCTCGCCGGAGGGCAGCACCGCCTCGATGCCGCGGCGTGCCAGGGTGCCATGGCCGATGTCACGCCGACTGGGTCCGCGCAATGGCCGGGCCTCACCGACGCAGAAGGGCGGAAAGTTGTAGTGGAGCATGAAACGGCGGTAGACATCGCCGTCCAGGCCTTCCAGATGCTGTTCGTCGCGCTCGCTGCCCAGGGTGCTGATCACCAGCGCCTGGGTCTCGCCGCGGGTGAACAACGCGGAACCATGTGCGCGCGGCAAAATACCGACCTCGCAGGCGATGGGGCGGACTTCCTCGAAGGAGCGGCCATCGATGCGCATGCCCTGGCTGACAATACGGTCACGCATCACCTCTTTCTTGTAGCCGCTCAGCAGTCCAGTCACCTGGGCTGGGTTCTCGTAGGCCTCCGCATCAATGGCCGCGAGCACCTCTATCTTCAGTTGGTCGTAGCGATCGGACCGAGCCATCTTGTCGGCCGTGGTGACCACCTCTTCCATACCGGCAGCGGCGGCCTGCACCACCAACTGACGCAGCTTCTCGTCAACCACCAGTGGCGTGACCTCACGTTTGGCTCGCCCAACCTCCCGCTGCAGGTCCAACTGCAGATCGATGAGCGGCTGGATGGCGGCATGAGCGAAGAAAATACCCTCCAGGACCACGTCTTCGGCCAGTTCGCCTACCTTTCCCTCGACCATGACCACGGCGTTGCGGGTACCGGCAATCACTAGGTCGAGCTTGGATTTTTCAAGCTGGCTCTTGCCTGGGTTAAGCACATATTGCCCGTCAATGTAGCCGACCCGCGCCGCGGCCACCGGTCCGGCAAAAGGGATGTTAGAGATCATCAGGGCGGTAGAAGCCCCGTTCATCGCCAGAATATCGGGATCGAACTCCTGGTCCGCCGAGAAGACGGTCGCGATCAGTTGGGTCTCGCTGGAATAGCCGTCTGCAAAGAGCGGCCGCAGCGGTCGATCGATCATGCGGCAGGTCAGGGTCTCCTTCTCGCTGGGCCGGCCAATTTCGCGGCGGAAGTAGCTCCCGGGAATCCGCCCAGAAGCATACATTTTTTCCTGGTATTCGATGGTCAAGGGCAGGAAGCCGAGATCCTTGGATCCCTTTTCCGCCACCACCGTGACCAGCACCTTGGTGTCGCCGCTGGACACAACCACGGAACCGTTGGCCTGCTTGGCCATCTTGCCGGTTTCAAAGATAAGGGTACGACCACCTACTTCGGCTGTTACTGTCTTGATCATGCGTTCTCCTGTTCCGGTGTGCCCGGAATATACTGGGAAAGAGAGCGATGCGGCCACTGCGGCAAATTCCGTCACAAAGGCACAAAGGAGGCGACGACAATGCCGGCGGCTCTTGTCACCGCCTCCTTTGTGTCTTTATGATGTTCCGCTGCCCGCTGGCAGACGCATCGCGGTGGGTGGAGGGCCAGGCCAGCACGGCCCTCCACCCAAAAATGGCTTATTTGCGGATACCGAGTTCCTGGATAAGGGTGCGGTATGTGGCGATGTCTTTCTTTTGAAGGTACTTAAGCAGGTTACGACGTTGGCCGACCAGCTTAAGTAAACCGCGGCGGGAATGGTGGTCCTTACTGTGCGTCTTGAAATGCTCGGTCAGATACAAGATGCGCTCGGTAATCAGAGCGATCTGCACCTCGCACGAGCCAGTGTCGGTCTCGTGCGTCTTGAATTTCTCGATGATTTCCTTCGTTTTTTCCGTTGTCTGTGCCATGGGCATGTCCTTCTGCTGCCAGAAAAGCTGTTTCCCTCGGCCTCTCTGGAGTCTGGAGTGAGTG
>JAVEYP010000327.1:0-3397 GCA_034003445.1 Desulfobulbus sp. | reverse complement strand
ACCTGCGCAAAGATTTCTGGAACAACGACGAGTGGAACGTCCACGCCCAGCGGGTGATCGACCATCTGAGCGAGGATCGGGAATTACGTTTCCTGGCCCTGATCGACGCCAAGGGCAAGGTGATCGCCCACAGCGACCACGCTCGGGTCGGTGCCATCCTGACCGTGGACCTGCCCGAGCCCGGTAATGAGCCGGTGCCGCTTGCCTGGGCTATCCACCACACCTCGGACTACGGCCGCGTGTTCGAGGCGGTACGCCAGTTCTTTCCAGTCAGGAGCGGAGTGATGTCTCCGCGCTTAATGCGCGAGGGGCCGGGCGGTCCCGGGAACGGGCAGGGCTTCATGATGAACCGCCACCATGACCGGCGGCCCATGCTGCGCCTTTTTGCCGATAACGATCGGCCGGGCGAACGCTATTATGCGGTCGCTGGCCTGGACATGGCCGAGTTCGACCAGACCTTGGGCCGGCTGCAGATGCAGATTGTGCTGCTCTCCCTGGCCATGCTGCTTGTCGGTCTCGGCGGCTGGTTGTCTTTGTCCGCAGTGCAGGGCTACCGGGTCTCGCAGAAGACCATCGAGGACATGCAGGTGTACACGGCGTTGCTCATCGCGCGGCTGCCCATCGGCGTGATTGCGACAGACGCCCAGGGACGCATCGCCACCTGGAACGAGGCTGTCAGCCAATTGACCGGCATTGCCCGGAACAGGGCCACGGGCCGCAGGCCTGCCGAGGTGCTGCCCGCGCCGCTGGCCGCTATTTTCTCTGACAACGAGGCCGCGCAACAGAGACAGGCCGCAATGTTGGAGCGGAAAGCCGGTTTGAGGCTCGTTTTTGGGACAAGGCGGAGCGAACTGCGCTGCCATCTGCTGCCGATCACCGACAGCGAACAGCAATACCGGGGCAAGGTGCTGCTCATCTCGGATATTACCGAGATCCGTTTGCTGGAACAGCGTATGCGCGAAAGCGAGCGGCTGGCTGCAGTGGGCCGTATGGCCGGCGGCGTGGCTCATGAGGTGCGTAATCCGCTCAGTTCCATCAAGGGGCTGGCCCTGCTGCTCAAGCATAAGTTCCCGGAGCACAGTCGCGAGCGGGACACCGCAGACCTGCTCATCCAGGAGACCGAACGGATGAACCGGACCATCACTGAGATGCTCAGCTTCACCCGGCCGGCGCCACTGCGTCTGGAGCCGGTCGATCTGAGGGCGCTGTTGCAGCGCTGTCTGGAATTGGTGCGCACCGAGGCCGCGGATAGCGGCGTGGTGACCAACCTTGAGGTCGCGAACGACCTGCCGACCATGGAGGGTGAGGCCGATCGGCTGCAGCAGGTGCTCATGAACGTGCTCCTCAACGGACTGCAGGCCATGGAGGAGGGCGGGTGGCTGAGCGTCACGGCCGCAGTGGACGATGACGGCGTTGAATTGCGCATCGCCGACACCGGCCGAGGTATTGCCCCGGAACTGCACGCCCAGGTGTTTTTTCCGTATTTTACCACCAAGCCGAGTGGCAGTGGTATCGGTCTGGCAATCTCCCAGAAGATCGTCGCCGACCACCACGGCACTATCGAGATCGAAAGCGAGCCGGGGCAGGGGACCACCGCGGTCATCCGCCTACCTCTGCGGCAACCTGGAGACAAGGTGAACGCGGGAGGTGCGGACGGCGCGGCTGAGGAAACTACTTGGGCCCGGATCTGATGGCTTGGCCCGTGGCAGAATGGTTGGTTCAGGAGAGATGCTTGTCGAGGAATTCGCACTCCAGGGGGGTGAGGTCGTACCGCAGTTGAGCCTCGCGCAGGACAGCGAGACGTTGTTTTTCAGGGTGGTCGTGTAAGGCCTCGGCTACCCAGTGCAGCGCTTTTTTTAGACTTTCCGAATGGCAGCGCAGCGGTGAGTGATCGCTCATGTGTCCCCCGTTTTCCTTGATAGCGGTTGTCAGTTAGACTTCGGATACTTATAATGTACTGAAACTCAACAAAACCGGCAAGCCCCGAGGCCTTGTGCGACCGTCGGCCACGGTGCCGACAACACACACAGGGACGACCATGGAAAACCTTGCAGGCTATTTTCTCATATCCACTACGCAGATGCCTGACCCGAGGTTTCAGCGACAGGTGATTTATCTCTGTGCGCACAATGACGAAGGAGCCATGGGGCTAGTGATCAACAACCCCAACCCGGAAATCACACTGTTCGACGTGTTCCATGGGGCCAACCTAGCTATCCCGGAGGGGCCGTTGCCGCCAGTGTACATGGGCGGACCAGTGGAGATGGATTCCGGATTTATCCTGTTCACCAGCCGTGAGGAAGACCGATACGCCATTGAAGTGACACCAGGCATTTACGTCAGCCGGGATGCCCGCGTGCTTGAGGACATTTCCCTTGGCCAAGGGCCAAAAGATTACCTCTTTATGCTCGGCTACGCGGGGTGGGGCGCGGGCCAATTGGAAGGCGAGTTGAGGGACAACAGCTGGCTGACCGTCCCGGCTGACCTGAAGGTACTCTTCCACACGCCGGACAACGTGAAGTGGCAAAATGCGGCCTGTAAATTCGGCATCGACATCGCCACCTTGGCGGACACCATCGGCTACGCCTGAGAGCCGTAATCCCTTTTGGCACGACAGCGCCGGTCAGTATTTACGGACCGGCGCTTTTTATTGCCTCGGAACAGAGTATGCCTACCCATGCTAAGGCGGAAATTTTTACCTGCGCGCGTTGCGGCTTCTGCTGCCACGGCGAAACCACCGTTTCCCTTGACAAGCACGACCAGGAACGCATGATCAACGCGCTTGGCTTGAGCCGGGAGGAGACCGTCCGGCGCTACTGGCGGGTGACCGGATCAGTGGTGCAGATGCAGGTGCAAAACGGCCACTGCATCTTCTACGACGGGACGCTCGGCTGCACGGTGCACGAGGGCCGGCCCTGGCGTTGTCGGCAGTGGCCCCTGCATCCAAGTATGCTCGACGACGAGAACAACTTTCACACCATCAGCGAGTCCTGCCCGGGAATCCGAAAAGAGATGGGCTACGCGGAGTTCCGCCGCATCTTGCACATCCTCCTCTGCCAGTCCGCGAACGGCCGGCTTGGCGAATGAGGTTCGTCATTCCTCTGCTCGGTCGAACACGCCAGGCCTACCTGGACGCTGGCGTGCGCGACTATACTGGCCGGCTCGGCCGGTTCGCCACCGTGGAGTTGCCGATACTTAAGGAGCGGCACAGCCGCAAGGAGCCGGACGAGGTGGTCAGGGCCAATGACGCCGCCCTGCTGCTTGAGCAGACCGCGAGTGCGGCATTGGTGGTGGTCCTTGATCCGGCCGGTCACACCCCGGATTCAGAGGAGTTGGCTGCGCTGCTCACCAGTTGGGAGGGTCGAGGTCTTGCCACGGTTTGTTTCCTCATCGGCGG
>JAVEYP010000326.1:0-3398 GCA_034003445.1 Desulfobulbus sp. | reverse complement strand
ACTCCGACACAGCCGCGCGCCAACTCCTCCAGAGCAAGGACAATCTCGTAGCAGCCACCGCCCAGACCACCGTATTCTTCCGGGACAAATATACTGAACAGATCAGCCTTGGCGATATCATGCAGGTTCTCTCGCGGAAATTGATTCTTTTCGTCAAGTTCGGCCCGGACCGGGATAATTTTTTCGTTAGTGATCTCCCGGGCGGTATCGATGATCATCTGCTGTTGTTCAGTAAAGAAATAATCCACACGTCTCTCCTTCGTCTCTTACCAGCGCATGAGCAGGGAACCCCACGTGAGTCCGCCGCCGAAAGTACACAACAAAATGATGTCACCCCGCACCAGTCGCCCCTGCCTGTGGGCCTCATCCAGGGCAATGGGGATGCTCGCCGCAGAGGTATTGCCATACCTGTCGAGGTTGATAAACATTCGGTTTTCCGTTATCCCCAGCCTCTCCTTGAGATTTTTCAGGATGCGGCTGTTGGCTTGGTGAGGGATCATGAGACTCACATCATCGATAGTGAGATTATGACGGCGCAACAGCCTGACCACCGAGTCCTCCATCAACCGAACGGCATGCTTGAAGATGTCGCTACCGTTCATCTGGATAAAGGTGCCCTGCCAGTTCTCGGCCAGCAGGTCCGGATTGAGGCTTTCCGGGCTGTCCATGGAAAGCAGGTGCCACAGTCGGCCGTCCGCATGCAGATCGCTGCCGAAAATACCACTGCCGTCACTGCTGCCGGTGAGTATCGCAGCACCAGCACCATCGCCGAACAGGACACAGGTGTTCCGGTCCTGCCAGTTGATCCGGGTCGAAAGTGTTTCAGAGCCGATAAGAAGAATCTTCATCTCCGGCCGGTTCTGGATATAATTGCTAGCCATATCCAGGCCGAAGGTGAAGCCAGCGCAGGCAGCATTGATATCGTAGGCAAAGGCATTAACCGCGCCCAGTTCCGTCTGGACGAAACAGGCGGTGGAAGGCATGATCATGTGTGGAGAGACGGTGGCAACAATAATAAGATCCAGCTCTTCTGGATCAATGCCAGTGATGGCCAGTGCCCGCTGGCCCGCTTTGGCTGCCAATTGATAGTTCTGCTCACCGGCTCCGGCGATCCGGCGAGAACGAATGCCGGTCCGCGAAGTGATCCATTCGTCGGAGGTCTCAACAATCCGTTCGAGATCGACATTGGTAAGCGTGCGTTTCGGCAGGCAAGAGCCTGTGCCTAAAATGATAGCCCTATTCATTGGATTTCGCTCTCAGGCGGCAAATTCGCCCAACGTCCGCACAATCGCCGCATTGACCTTGTTACTCACCATATCCGCCGCCAATTTGACGGCATTGCAGAGGGCGACGCCATCCGAGGCGCCATGGCAGACGATGCCGGTGCCGTTAATCCCGAGAAGCGGCGCGCCGCCGTACTCAGCGTAGTCAACGCGCTTCTTGAAAGCGGCGAAAGCACCCCGGATGAGTAAATAGCCCAATTGAGCCCGCCAGGTTTTCATAATCTCTTTCTTCAGCATCAGCATAGCCGCCTCGGCGAGCCCCTCGCTGATCTTCAGCGAGATGTTGCCGACAAAACCGTCACAGACAATGACATTGACATCGCCCTTGTAGACGTCTCGACCCTCCACGTTACCAATGTAGTTGAGAGGACTTTGCCGGAGAAGTTCATAGGTTTCCTTGACCAATGCGTTGCCCTTACCTATCTCCTGGCCAATGCTAAGCAGCCCAATGCGAGGTTTTTCGATATCGAGCAGCAAACGTGAGCAGGACGAAGCCATGACCGCGAACTGATAGAGATGCTGAGGCCGGCAGTCAACGTTGGCGCCGATATCCATCAGCATCACCGGATTCTTCAGGGTCGGAAAAAAACTGGCGATGCCCGGCCGGGATATCCCCGGCAGCCGACCGAGTTTGCGAACCGCCGCGGCCATGGTGGCACCGGAGTTACCCGCGGACACCACCGCGTCTGCCTGTCCCTTTTTCACCAGATCGAAACCAACCATGACGGTGGCTTCTTTTTTCTTGCGTACCGCGTCCACCGGCGAGTCATCCATGGTAATGACTTCGGTGGCATGGTGCACGGAAATACGATCCCGTGCCCGATCTTCGCAACCATATTCTGCCAGCTGCGTGTTGAGGTGATCACTCGGGCCGATGAGAATGACATGCAGATCCTCTCTCTCCCGGACAGCAGCGAGCGCACCGCGGATTGCCATTCCGGCGGCCCCGCGGTCGCCACCCATGGCGTCAAGGGCAATCCTCACGGCAGTGTCGGCTTACCCGAGTTGCTCCTCGAGCTGAATAACGCTGCGGCCCTTGTACATCCCGCAGCCGCCACACAGCTGATGGCGCATTTTCGGTTCGCCGCACTCGGGGCATTTACCGACGCTCGGCCCTGTCAGGCCGTCATGCGACCGACGCTTTCTAGTTCGCGAGTGGGAGTGTCTTCTTTTGGGTAAGGCCATGGTCCACCTCCGTCAGGTCGCTGGAGCCGCCAACCAAGGGGCTGGCGTTTCCGCACCGGACTATCCTTTTTTTTTGGTTGCTTGCAACTGCTTGAGAACCGCGAACGGCGAACGATCCTCCTTTGTCCCGCACGCGCAGGCCAGTTGGTTGAGATCGACGCCGCATTCGGGACAAAGTCCTTTGCACTGTTTTGTGCAGAGTTTTTTTTCGGGCAGCGTCAGATAAAGTTGTTGCCGGAACAGGTCGTCGAGATCGGCGACTGGTTCCTCAAGTTGGATGATATCCAAGTCACCGCTACCGCACTCTAGTTCCTTAAGCCGCCACGATTCGTCCGGCAGGGCTTCAAGCAGCAATTGGACATCTGTCGCAGCGGAAAAGTCGTACTCACCCAGGCACCTGTCACAGACGAGCGCCAAATTGGCCCGCAGGCTACCCTGCAGTTCCACCTTGCCCTCATCCTTACGTCTCAGGGTACAGGCAGCACTCGCCGGCCCGTTGAGTCTGAAGTCTTGCTGGTCCTCCAGCCCTGCTATTTCTCGCAGCTCATACCGACTACCGTGCGGGGAAATTTCGCTGAACCGGACCTGCATGGCACCTCCAGCCCTTTGAAGAAATAAAAACTATAAAAAAATAATACTTTACGAAATTCCAAGGAAAATAGCCAGCTAAAAGTCAACAAAAGAGGACAAATGTCCTGCGAAAAAAGAGTTCCTAAAGAAATGGAAAAGTGTTCAGTCGCTGGCGGACTGACAATGAAAAGAAGAAGGAGGGCCCGCGCTGAGGCGAGCGATCGCAGAGGTGGCGGCCGTGATCAGGTACGTTTCGTATCCTGCTCCAGCTGGTCAATTTTTTTCTCAAGCTGCCTGACAAGACCGGCATATCCTTCTTTCCTGAGAATTTCGCTGAATTGCTCCATGAAGTTGCGGACC
>JAVEYP010000325.1:0-3408 GCA_034003445.1 Desulfobulbus sp. | reverse complement strand
TGGTCATCATCTGGCGAAACTCCCGTACGCCCTCAGGATAGACCTCCTCCACCTGATCAAAGGTGATGCAGCAGCCAATACCGTGGTGCGTGCCGAGTACGAAGGAGAGACCGTAGGAAAGGGCGTGGCAGGCCCCCACCTGAGCGTAGGCGATGCTCATCCCTCCGATGTATGAGGCCATCATCAGCTTGTCTTCCTTGTCCGGCCCGTCTTCGAGGAACACCTCGCGACAGAGCTCCAGCGACTTTTCGCCGTAGGCGCGACTGAACTCGTTGAGGAAGGTCCCGTTCAGCGACTCGACGTCGTGGATGTAGCAGTCCATGCCAGTGTAGAACCACTGGTCCTTGGGGACGCCGGCAAGCAGTTCCGGATCAAGCAGAATCTGATCAAAGATGGTGTAGTCCGAGTTGATGCCGAGCTTCTTTTCCGGCCCGGTGAGTACTGTGGTGCGAGAGATCTCCGCGCCGGTGCCGGCCAGGGTGGGCACGGCCGCGTGGTAGACGGCCGGGTTGTTGATCAGATCCCAGCCCTGGTAGTCGGCGGCTGAGCCGGGGTTGGTGAGCATGAGCGAGATTGCTTTGGCGATATCCATGGCCCCGCCCCCACCAAGGCCGATGATCCCGTCCGGCATCACCGGGCGCTCCTCGCGGATGCGGGCAACCAGTTGGTCGATGTAGCTGGTCGTAGGCTCGTCGGCGAGGCTGACCGGCAGCAGCAGGTCGCCCTGCTCGAGCGGCAGCCGGCGTTCCAGCTCCTTGCCGATGTGGACGTCGTCGAGCACAAAGACCATGGATGCCCCGGGTGTGACCCGCCTGTCCTTGAGGATGTCCCCGAGTTGGTTGAAGGAGCCGCGACCAAAGATAATGTTGGGTACTATTTTGAAATTTCTGTACATCGGATAGGTTCTCAGTGTCGAAGGTTGCTGCGCGCGTCGAATGGGGATGCTTGGTGCCGCTGCAGGGGGAAACCGCTTCCGGGCCTCGGGCGCTGCCGAGGTGGTGGGAGAGCGGCAAAATGCCTCAATTTAGGTCAATTATTGGGTCAGTTTAATACCACTGCCAGGCGGATAACTCAACAGTGATTTGTCCCGAGGCGTGTCGCCAACCGGGCGAAAGAACCTTGCTTCGAGAAAAATAAATGAATGAAATAGTGCACTTGTCCAGGGAACTGTACGCGGACACTCCCCACGGTACCCTGTACCACTACACCACCTTCACCGGCCTCTTGGGCATTGTTCGCAGCCGTTCGCTCTGGGTCAGCGATGTCCGTTATATGAACGACTCGGCGGAACTGCGTCACACCGCAGACCTGATTAGCGCTGAGGTGCGGGAGCGGATCGACTCCGGTCATCCGCATCCGCAGTTGCTCAGCCAGTTCGCCGACTGGATCGCCCATCGCATCACCAGTGGTCACCTGTTGTTTGGCGCCTCGTTTCGGTCGCATGGCAACCTGCTCAGCCAGTGGCGCGGTTACAGCCTGCCGGGCAAGGGCGTCAGCCTTGGCTTCTGCCCGGAATACATCCTCGACTGCGCCGCGCAGCAGCAGTTCATGGTGGGTCAGTGCATCTATGAGCCGGGGCGTCAGCGTGCACTCATCCACCAAGTGGTCGACGCGGTGGTGGATCACGCGGCCCGCCTGACCGAGGACCGTGGGCTGACAGTGGCGGAGCGCTCGCCGCTCTACCACACCGCCTTTGAGGAGGTGGAGGCCGATCTGCTGCGCATCGCGGCGATTCTCAAGCATCCGTCGTTCCGCGAGGAAAAGGAATGGCGCATCGTCTCGCCGGTAATCGCCAACCAGGCTGGGGCGCCCATCCTTTTTCGCGAAGGGCACGCGATGCTGGTGCCGTACATCGAGTTCAACCTCAGCCTCGACGGCCAGCCGCCAGTGCTCGATCACCTCTATCTGGGGCCCACCGACAATATGAATATCTCTATGAATTCGTTGGAGATGTTCCTTGCCCAACACGGCATCACGGCCAAGAGGGGAATCGATTACTGTCAGATCCCTTTTCGTCAACGCTGAGGGGAACGGCCGTTGTTCAGGCGAATTTTTCCAGGGCGATCCAGGCGCGCGTGCCCAGCGAGGTGCAGGACATGGTGGCCACCTCGGCGGCCCGTTCCAGGCTGAGCAGGAAGTCCTGCCCAAGGATGTAGTGGCAGAAGGCGCCGTGGAGGATGTCGCCGGCACCGAGGGTGTCCACCGCCTGCACGGGCATGACGGGCACCTCTACGGTGGTACCGTCCTGATGGGCGAGAATGGGGTTGCCGTCTCGGGTGATGGCGATGCGGCGCAGACCGTGGCCGCGCAGGCTGTCAATCAACTCTGTCTTGTCAGTGCAGCCGGGTGGGGAGAAGTCGTCCGAGCAGATGGCGTAATCGATCAGCGGCAGCAGTTCCTCCAACCCCTCCTTCCAACTGCCGCCATCCAGCACCACCGGGATGTGGAGCGGCCGGGCCCAACGGGCCAACTGTATCGCCTGCGGCAGGAAGTAGCCGTCCAGCATGAGGATGTCTGTATCCTCCAGCAGCGTTTCGTTGACCGCGTCACTGCGGAGTTTACGCAGGTCGGTATTGGAGTAGACGATACTGCGTTCGCCGGAGGACAGGTCCACGAGGATGGAGGAGAGGATCGGCGGTCGCCTGGGCTGGTCGGAGCAGTCGATAAGGTGCACCTGTTGGTCGGCGAGGTCCATCTTTGGCACGTGGGCGAGCGGGTGGCGGCCGAGACCGCTGATCAGGGTGGCCTGGTTGCCAAAGGCGGCAAAGGCCACAGCCGCGTTGGTGGCCGGGCCGCCGGCAAACGACATCTGCCGCTCTGCCTTGAGCTTCTGGTTGTTGCGCGGGTGATGGGGCAGGTAATAGATGATGTCGGCCGTGGTCAGGCCGAGGAAGAGTCCTTTGTGCATGGTCGGGCCCGGTTGGTGGAGGGGAGCGGCACATTCTCCGCATCAGCCACCATAGCAGGAACAAAGAGAAAAACAACAGGTTCGATTGCCCGCCAAAAAGGCTTCGAAAGTCCAACAAACAAGGCCTGAGCACTGACGCCAAGCAGTAGTAATCGATAGGCACACGAAAAAGCTGCTGATCCAGCTTGCGGGAAGCTCCAACCCGGTTTCTCGGGGATGCTTTTCAATACCCTTTTTTCGTCAATCGCGTTTGTTGCACAAAATCATACCGACCATCCAAGAAGTGCTGGCCGCCGGAGAATTAGCAGTGCCAAAACCCCATGAGGAGGCTGTTGCCCTGGCAATACCCAACAAGGAGGGAGGTGGTCTCGCAAAATTGGACAAGCCGTTAAGTGGAAAATCTGCTACCCGTAACGCCCTGAGATGGGCATAACAAGGAGCAGAACATGGCAAAAGGAACGCGACGGAACCATTCAGCGGCCTTCAAGGCGAAGGTGGCC
>JAVEYP010000324.1:0-3413 GCA_034003445.1 Desulfobulbus sp. | reverse complement strand
CTCTCACCCGCAAGATCGTCGGCGAGGAACTGGCCACGCCACGCAACGTCATTGCTACCACCCTGCAGGCCGCGCTTGAGCAGGCCATCGACAGCGAAGAGTACTACGTGGCCCTCCACCCCGACGACCTGGCCTTTGCCGAACAAAAGGCACCGGAGATCGTCGCCGCAATACGCGGCCTGGAACGAATCGTGTTCAAGGCCGACCCAACCGTGACCCGGGGCGGCTGTCTGCTCGAATCAGCCACCTGCTCGGTGGACGCTACCGTGGAAACGCAGCTCAGCAGCCTGCACGAGTTCCTCGTCGAGCAGCCCACCCTCCTCCCTGATCCGGACCAGGCCTAAAGGCACCCGGCTGCGAGGCCCGACAGAGTCTTTGCCACCTTTTACTCCAGCCGCCAGCGCGGACGACTATGGCCAATACCGACGACCTGCTCAAACAGTTCTCCCCCATCCATGTGTACGGCAAGGTGCACCGCATCGTCGGCCTGGTGGTCGAGGGTTCGGTAGCGCGCTCCTCCATCGGCTCGCTGTGCGAAATCGTCCCCCTGCACGAGGGGGAGCCGGTGCCAGCGGAAATCGTCGGCTATAGCGACTCGCGCGCCCTGATCATGCCGCTGGGCGAATTGCGCGGCCTCGGTCCAGGCAGCCTGATTCGGGTGCGCAAGCAGCAGGCCACCATCAGTATCGGTGAGGCCATGCTCGGCCGGGTGCTGGACGGCATGGGCCAACCGCTCGACCAAGGTCCGCCCCTCTTCCTGCCCGACGAGATCGGCCTCTATTCGTTGCCGCTCGGCCCCATGCGACGGGAGGCGATCAGCCAGCCACTTGATCTTGGCGTACGTGCCATCAACGGGCTGCTCACCTGCGGCATCGGCCAGCGCCTGGGCATCATGGCCGGCTCCGGCGTGGGCAAAAGCGTGCTGCTGGGCATGATGGCCAAGTACGCCAAGGCAGACATCAACGTTATCGCGCTCATTGGCGAGCGCGGCCGCGAGGTAAAGGAGTTCATCGAACGCGACCTGGGTGAGGCTGGCCTGAAGCATTCGGTGATCGTTGCCGTAACCTCGGACCAGTCGCCGCTGTTGCGCATGCGTGGTGCCTTCGTGGCCACGGCCATTGCCGAGTACTTTTCCCGGCAGGGCAAAAACGTGCTCCTCATGATGGATTCGATCACCCGCTTTGCCATGGCCATGCGCGAGATCGGCCTGTCCATCGGCGAGCCGCCCACCACCAAGGGCTACACCCCAAGCGTGTTCGCCACCCTGCCCAAACTGCTCGAACGGGCCGGCAACTTCCAGGGCCAGGGATCGATCACCGGCCTGTACACGGTGCTTGTCGACGGCGACGACCTCACCGAACCAGTGGCCGACTCGGTGCGTTCCATCCTCGATGGCCACATCGTGCTCTCCCGGTCGATTGCTGCCAAAAATCACTACCCGGCCATCGACGTGCTGCTCTCCACCAGTCGGGTGATGCGCGATATCACCACGCCGCGCCACCGCGAGCTGGCCGGCAAGGCGCGCAGCGTCATGGCGGTGTATCGCGAAAACGAGGACCTGATCAACATCGGCGCCTACGCGGCCGGGAGCAGCAAGAAAATCGACTACGCCATCTCGCGCATTGACGCCATCAACGACTTCCTCACCCAAGAGTTTGACGAGCCTGCCTCACTAGACGAAACCATGGTCGCGCTCGGTGAGCTCGTCAGCGACCGCCAGATCCCGGACCGACGTCGGGCCGGTCGTACGGGGCTTGAGCGGCGCAAGACCGATGCGCCAACCAATGAGGCCACATGAAACCCTTTGCCCTGGGCACGGTGCTCAAGTATCGCAAGCAGCTCGAGGATGCGGCCCACCAGGAGCTGCGCCGGGCCCTGCAGGCCGAGGCCCGCCTGCTCGAAACCCTGCAGCGGGTCCAGACAGACCTGTCGGACCTATACGCCGGCCTCAACCGGGACCATGTCCAGGGCACCACCGCGGACCAGCTGCTGCTCTACGAACACTGCCTCGCTCTGGTGCGCGAACAGGAACAGCGGCGGCTCAAGGACGTGGCCCGCCAGCGCCAGCAGGTAGAACAAAAGCGCCAGCTGCTCGTCAAGACGAGCACGGACCGCAAGATCCTGGAGAAGCTGAGCGAACAGCAAAACAGCGCCTACCGCCAGTACCTGGACAGAAAAGAAACCAAGATGCTCGACGAAATCGCCACCTTGTCCCGCGAACGCAGAGAGGGCGGACAGTGACCGCCCACGGCCGGAGCTCGGCAAGAACCATGACGCGCATCCTCATCCTATGCCCCCTTCTTCTTTTGCTGGTGCTCGCCTCACCGCCGATCGTGTCCGCGGCAGAGGCGAACCCACCGACCACGGACCAACCCGCAGCCCTGGACGACTCCGCTGCAGCGGCAAGCAACGAGCACACCTACAGTTCAGTGGAAGAGCGGCGTTTGCTCGAATCCCTGGCCGACGGCGAGCATTCCTCCCTAACCCGCCAGCGGCAGGATCTTAAAAACCGCACAATCGAACTAAAGAGACTAGAGGAGGAAGTCGATAAGAAGCTTGACCAACTCGGCCAACTCCGCCTGCAGATCGAACAGCTGCTCCAGCAAAAGGACGAAGCCGAGCAACGGCGGGCCACCGAGCTCGCCAAGATGTACGAAAAAATGAGCGCCGAAAAGGCAGCTGCGGTCCTCGCCAGCGTTGACCAGAAATTGGCCATCGCCATCCTCGGCCGAATGAAAACGAAATCCGCGGCACGAATCCTCAACAGCATGGAGCGGGACAAGGCGGCGAAACTGACCACCACCTTCTCCACCCTGGACGACCCCTAGACGATGCACGCACTCCCCCTCGCAGTTGCCGACCTGCCCGCCGCCCTGTTGGCGGGCACGCCTCCGGCCAACGGACCCATTTCGGACGACCTGTTCCGCACCCACTTGTCGGCCGCTGCCGGGGGCCAGGCGACTCGGACGACTGTTCCCGGTCAACGGCAGACTGGTGCGCCTGGCAGCACCCGTTCAGTAGTTGCCCCGATTGACGAGCACCTACGGGGCCCCTCCGACGACCAAGAGCCGGACGCAGAGGTAATGTCCCTCGACCTGACTCCTGCTGCCGGCTTGGTCACGACCTGGTTCCCCTGGCAGGCGAGCAGCGGTGCAGAGCGCGCTGGCAATGAGGCTGGTACGTCTACAGCTACGAAGAACACCGGCTCGGGCTCTGCCATGGGCCGCCTGCTCGCGGCCATTGTAACCCGCGAGGATGGCCGCCTGACCACACCCGACCACAGCCCGGCCGCCGCGGATACGGAGCAGCAGTCACTTTCCGCCCTCCCAGCCGATCCCTCAGCGGTCGGAGTTGCTTCGGCAGCGGCGACTGAGTCCGAGCCGCCGGCAGCCGCCATCAGCGTGGCCGCATCG
>JAVEYP010000323.1:0-3414 GCA_034003445.1 Desulfobulbus sp. | reverse complement strand
CTCCCCCCTGAAGAGCAACCTGCCTTTACCGATGATCTCCAGTTCCGTGGTCTGGACGACATGCATGACCAGAGTGTCAGGTATCTAGGGAATCTACCGGAGGGCACCCGCCTTGCCTGGGCGGGGCAGTCCGTCACCAACGGCCAACTGATCAGGGCTACCCGTATTCTGCAACACCTGGAGCGTGCTAAGCCCACTACACAGGCCACGAAAAACCTTATGAATCGTCATTTCAAGGTGTTGTGCGTTGATCCTGATGGCCATGTTCCTAGCAATCGACACATGCTGGTGACCGGTTTCTACCAGCCTAATTTTGCCGGCAGCCTGACCCGCAGCTCGCCCTTCTTGTATCCCGTGTATGTTTTGCCCGACAGCTTGATGGTCCAGAACAACGGCAGGAAGGAGACTATCTACCGCCTAACAGACGGTGTGGTGCGACCCTTGTGGACGCGACGAGAGATCGAGCGGGGCAACCTGCTGGTCGGCCGGGAAATGGTTTGGCTGGTGGACCCGTTCGACGTCTTTGTCCTCCATGTGCAGGGCTCGGCCATTCTCCACCTCTCCGACGGCAGCCGACGCGGTATTCATTATGCCCAAAGCAACGGCCGGACCTATCAGAGCATCGGCGCTTACCTGGTCAACACCGGTCGCATGTATCGTGCCGACGTCACTATGGACAGTAGCCGCGACTATATTCGCCGCCATGCCCAGGAGCGCGACCTGATCCTACACCAGAACAATTCATTCATCTTCTTTCACTGGAGTGAGGCTGGTCCGACCGTGGGCAACCTGGGCCAGTCACTCACCGCCGGTCGCTCGATTGCGGTGGACCATCGTTGGTACCCTCCTGGGGGCTTGGCCGACCTCGATAGCCGGCAACCGGTATGTGTTGACGGGGTGATGATAGGCTGGAAGCGTTTGCAGCGTTTGGTCAGCGTCCAGGATACGGGCTCGGCGCTGGTGGGGTCGGGAAGGGTGGATGTGTTCTGGGGATCGGGCGAACAGGATGGCCGGGTGGCCGAGCGGATGAAAAAGGACGGGTCCCTGTTCCTCCTCATTCCCAAGGAGGGGAAGCCGGAGCAGCGAAGAACCGCAGCCGGCAGCGGGGTGTTGTTGGGCGTGTGTCAGACGAGCAGCCGGAATCGCTCCCAGAAATCAGGAAAGGATTTGGCCACACAGTCCGCGCCGTCGATAATCACCCCAGGCACACGCAGTCCGGCCACGGCAAAGCTCATGGCCATGCGATGGTCCTCGTAGGTGGCGATAGTCGCGCCGTGCAGATCCTTGCCGGACCGCCCGTGAATGATCATTCGCGCAGGCTCTTCCTCCGCTTCGACACCCAGTTTACGCAGTTCGCTGACCACGGCGGACAACCGGTCGCACTCCTTGATACGTAGGTGGGCAATGTTATCGATGACCGTCGTTCCTTCGGCAAAGGCGGCAACCACGGCCAGGGTAGGGGCAACATCCGGCATGTCGCCCATGTCCACCTCGATGCCGTGCAGCTGGCTCGGGCCGGTGACGGTGATGCCGCTGGCGGCGCTGTCGACATGGCACCCCATGCGAGCCAGGCAGGAAAGCAGGTTTGTGTCCCCCTGGAGGGAGGGATGGGGCACGTTGGTCACTGTCACCCGGCCACCGCTTATGGCGGCCGCGGCCCACAAGTAGCTGGCACTGCTCGCGTCCCCTTCGATGGCATAGGTGCGTGGCTGGTAACAACCCCGGGGTATCCGGAAGGTATCGAGAGCCGGTGTTGCCTCCACGCGGACCCCGAAGGCATCCATCACCGCGAGGGTCATGCGCACGTAGGGCTGGGAAAGAATGGCGCCGCGCACCTCCAGCTTGGCCGGCTGGTCCGTATAGGGGGCCACCAGCAGCAGCGACGAGAGATATTGACTCGATCTCCCCTCGGGCAGCACGGTTCTACCCCCGGTCAGGCCATGGGCCTCAATGGTCAGGGGCGGGCAACCTGTCCCGGCATCGCTGGTAATGTCCGCCCCCCAGCCGCGCAGGGCATTGAGCAGGGGCAGGATTGGGCGCTGAGTCATCCGTTTGCTGCCGGTGATACGGAAACGGCCGTGACCGAGGGCCGCCAGCGAGGTGAGAAAACGGGTGGCCGTGCCATTGTTGCCGAGAAAAATGTCCGCAGCCGGAGTTTCGATGTGGCTGCCGGTGCCGCTGACTCGCCAGCAGCTGGGGTCGGTTGTATCCACCCGTATACCCATCGCCACAAGGGCCGCGATCGTGTAACGAGTGTCCTCGCTGGCGAGCGGTTCGAGCAGCCGGGACTCCCCGGAGGCGAGGGCTGCGGCGATGAGGGCGCGCTGGGTCAGGCTTTTCGAACCAGGGACCGTGAGGGTGGCATCGATGCGCGGGACCGGCGTGATAAGCTTCATGGCAGCAACAGAAACGAAAGGGGTGGCAGAGGGTCAGGAGTCGAGGGCGTCGACTAGGGCCTGGTGCATGACCTCAAGCGGTGGGTTCTGGCCGGTCCACAGGCGGAACTGGGCCACTCCCTGGTGGAGGAGCATGCGCAGACCATCGACGGTACGGCAGCCGCGTTGGGCGGCCTCGCGGAGCAGACGGGTGGCCAGCGGTGCATAGACGATGTCCATGGCCACCGGGAAATGAGCGAGTAGTTCCGGGTCGATGGGCAGAGTCTCTGTCTCCGGCGCCATGCCCACGGAGGTAGTGTTGATCAGCGCGTCGGCGTACACCGATCCCAAGTCCATGGAGTCGATGAACGGGCAGCCGAGCTGGTCGGCTAGGGCGCGACCCTTCGTCACGGTGCGGTTGGTGAGAAGAACCCGGGCCCCAGCCTTGAGCAGGCCAAAGCCCACGGCCCTGGCCGCCCCCCCGGCGCCGAGGACCAGTACCGTGCGACCGGCCGGGTCAAGGGCTTCGCGCAGGGCCTGAACCGCTCCGATCCAGTCGGTATTGTAGCCGGTGCAGCGGACGGGTTCGCCCTGTTGGCGTTCGAACACCAGGGTGTTGACCGAACCGATTCGGGCCGCGACCGGATCGACCGCGTCTAAGTGACGCATCACCTCAACCTTGAAAGGTACGGTGACGGATACGCCCATAAAACCGAGGGCCCGCAGGCCGGTGATAGCCTCGGCAAGGGCATTCGGCCGCATGGGCACATACACGTTGTTGTGCCCCATGGCTGCAAAGCAGGCGTTGTGCATGGCCGGGCTGAGCGAATGCGCCACTGGGTCGCCGATGATGCCAAAAAGGCGGGTATTGCCGTTGATCACGGATGTTGTTCAAAAAGGGTTAGCAGGGAGTGAAGGTGCCGTACGGTCATTTGACCGGGCGCGGTAGCCTGGTTTTCGTCAAGGGAGGCATAGGTCATCGTGCCGCCCAGATAGAGGGTCGCAAGCCGAGTAATGCGGCCGGCCTCGCCCATGGCAA
>JAVEYP010000322.1:0-3448 GCA_034003445.1 Desulfobulbus sp. | reverse complement strand
GGCCGGGGTCGGGTTCATTCTCGGCCTGTTCGGGTTGGCAGCATTTGCCGCCGCCCGGAGGCGTGACCGCAAATCGACGGAGACCTGACATGCATATCGCCGATGGTGTGTTGCCGGTCAGCGTCTCCCTGGCCGGTTACGCTCTGACCCTGGCCGGAGTGGGATACAGTTTGCGCCGGCTTGACAGCGCCAACCTGCCCAAGGTGGCGGTGGTCACCTCCTCTTTTTTCGTGGCATCGCTGGTCCACCTGCCTCTAGGCCCGACCAGTGTTCATCTCCTTCTGCCAGGAATTGTCGGCGCCCTCCTCGGACCGGCTGCCTTCCTTTCGATCACCATCGGCTTGTTCCTGCAAAGCATCCTCTTCCAATTCGGCGGCCTGACCGCCCTCGGCGCCAACAGCCTGATGATGGGACTGCCCGCTCTGCTGGCCGGTTTTGTCTTCCCGCGAATCCGTGGGCGTACCCGCACCTCCAACGCCCTGGCCGGTATTCTGGTCAGCGGCGGGGGAGTTCTGCTGGCCGGTCTGCTACTGGCGGCGCTGCTGGCCACGGCCGGTGAGGATTTCTGGGGTGTGGCCAAACTGGCTGTAGCCGCCCATGTCCCGGTGATGTTCATCGAGGCGGGTGTTGGTGGCTGCACCGTGGCCTTTCTGTTCCAGGTCAAGCCCGAGTTGCTGGCCGTCCAAACCTTCTCCGGACCACGCAACGAACAATGACGTCCCTTGCAACCCGGACCATTGTGCTCACCCCCAGCCAGGGGGTCGTCTTCCTGCTGTGCTTGCTCGCTCCTCTCCTGCTGTTGCTGGGTTGCAGATGGAGGCGGCGGAAGATCTTAGGCCGGATGAGCACGCCTCTGGACTGGTCGATACCTGCCATCGATGCTCAGGCCCACGGCTCCTCCGTTTTTCATTGCTGGATGCCAGCAGTCAAAATCGGTTCCTTGTTGTGCCTGAGTTTCTTGATTGTCGCCCTGCACTCTCTTTTCTGGTCAATGGTCTCGGTGCTGATCGCCCTCATTGCCGTCCATTTGGCCCGGATACCCTGGCAACGGCCCCTGCAGCGTCTGGCGGCCGTGAGTGGCTTGTGCGCACTTTTCCTTCTTGTCCTGCCCTTGACCAGCCCGCCTCGACCAGGCGAGACCATCCTCCTGGTACCCCTGCTCGAATGGCTGCCTTTACGGCTCACCGGCGTGGTCCTCGCCCTGACCATTTCCTGCAAAGCCGCAACCGTTGCCCTACTCATGGAGCCGATGTTTGCCACCTCAGAACTTTCCCGTACTCTCCAAGGCTTTACCAACCTGGGGCTGCCTGGAACACTGATCCAGATGATTCTCCTCTGCCACCGTTACCTTTTCGTCTTTCAGCAGGAAGCGGCACGAATGCAGAGGGCCATGCGGGTTCGCGGCTTCGTACCGAGGACCAACCTGGCCACCCTGCGCACTACTGGCAACTCGCTCGGTATGCTGTTCATCCGCTCCTTCGAACGGACCGAACGGGTCTATGAGGCTATGCTCAGTCGAGGCTATCGGGGAACCTTCCCCGCAGCCGCCAAGCAATTCCCGACGGCCAAGGATGTGGCCAAAGGCTTGGTCGCGGTGCTGATTGGCGTGCTGCTGCTGGTTCTCGACCGGCTGTACCCGGTTCAGTGGCCCTGACTTCGAGCGCCTGGCGAAGGGCCGTAGGATGCATGTGATGGCGGCCCAACCGATGCCCGCGGGCGACCGCCCCCCACTCTACAGCCTGCGGCACCTCACTTACACCTATCCTGACGGCACCCCCGGCCTGCGCGAAATCACCCTCGATATCTTCGCCGGTGACCGGATGGCCCTGGTCGGCCGGAACGGCTCGGGCAAATCAACCCTGATCCGGCATCTTAATGGCCTGTTCACCGCCCAGACCGGGGAATGCCGCTATCAGGACCAGCCTTTAATCGGGGCGCTTATCCCGGAGATACGGCTGCGGGTCGGTATGCTTTTCCAGGACCCCGACGACCATCTTTTCTGCCCCACCCTCTATGAGGATGTGGCCTTTGGTCCGCGCAACCAGGGCCACAGGGAGGACGAGGTAGACCGGTTGGTTCGGGATAGCCTGACGATGGTTGGCCTGGACTCGCTGTGCGGTAAACCGGCCCATCATCTCAGTTACGGCCAGAAAAAACGGGCAGCTTTGGCGACGATCCTCGCTATGAAGCCGCATGTGCTCATCCTCGATGAGCCAACCGCCAATCTCGATTCTCGCCAAGAGGCCGTCTTCAAACGGCTGCTGCACGAGTACACAGGCACTCTGATCATCATTGAGCACAACCTTTTATTTCTCCACGACCTCTGCGAGCGGGCAGTGGTCCTCGCGGACGGTCGGGTCTATCACGACTATGCGTTTAACGATCTGCTCTCAAACCCTCAGGCCTTGCGCGAACACGGCCTGGACTTCACCTTCCGTTTCGCCGGCCGCAACCGTCATTACATCGGAGCCGGACATCATCACCACTACCTCCCCACCCACGACCATGGGACAGAAGGTGGTCATCTCACGCCCAAAGACAGCGGCGTGCCGCTGATCGAACTCCAGCATTATTCGTTTTGCTACTCCGATGGCACTCCAGCGATTAACGACATCAATCTTGGCCTATTTGCCGGCGAGACCATTGCGCTGGTGGGCGAAAATGGCGCCGGGAAATCAACCCTGGCTCATTGTCTTCTCGGCCTGCACCGGGGTAAAGGCACATTCCTGGTCGACGGCAGGCCATTGGTAAAAGGCGATTGGCCACTCCTCTGGCGGCGGGTGGGCATCGTATTTCAATATTCTGCCGATCAACTGTTCTGTCCGTCCTGCTGGGAAGAGGTAGCCTTTGGGCCACAGCAACTTGGCCTTTCCCCCAGGGAAATAGAGCTCCGGGTGCAGAAGGCCTTGGCCGTCGTGCAGCTGGAAGGGTTCGACAAACGAGTACCGCTGCACATGAGCGGGGGCGAACGCAAGCGGTTGGCCATTGCCGCCACTTTGAGCCTGCAGCCCGAGATATTGATTCTCGACGAGCCAACAGCCAGCCTTGATCCGAAGAGCGAAGAACAACTTCTGGCAGTACTCGAAGCGCTGCCTATGGCCATGCTGTTGATAACCCATGACCTGTTCTTCATCCGGCGGCTCTGCAGCCGTACCATTGTCCTTCACCAAGGTCTGATCATCCGCGATTACAAGACCGGAGCATTTTTCGCCGATAACCAGCTCCGGACAATCAACGGTCTTGATAACATCAACTAGAGCAATTGGTTAGCGGAAATTTAGACGATGCAATGGGAGAGAGGTGGTCTCGCGAAATTGGACAAGCCGTTAAGTGGAAAATCTGCTACCCGTAACGCCCTGAGATGGGCATAACAAGGAGCAGAACATGGCAAAAGGAACGCGACGGAACCATTCAGCGGCCTTCAAGGCGAAGGTGGCCCTGGCAGCCA
>JAVEYP010000321.1:0-3450 GCA_034003445.1 Desulfobulbus sp. | reverse complement strand
CCTCGAAGCGAATCGGCGTGGCCAACACCAAGGTGGCCAGACCAGGGCAGTCGAATCCCTCACCGATCAGCTGCAGAGTAGCAACCAGCACCGGCACGCGGCCGGCGCGCACCTCTTCGACCACCTGAGTCCGCTCGCGTGGCGCCGACCGGCCGGTGAGCACGGCCGCGCTCACGCCGTCGGCCGTGAGCAGGTCGGCGAGTGCCTGGCAATGGGCCACCCGGTCAGAGACCACCAGCACCGTTCCCTGGTGGCCCCGATGGATTAGGGAGGCCACATCGGCGGCAATCTGGCGGTTGCGACCGGGGTCCGCGGCCAGGGCCTTGATCAGCTTGGCGTACTCCCCTTGAAAAGGTCGAACAAAAGTCGTTGCCCGCTGTTCCAATACCGGCTGGACCACTGCGCCACTTTCGGCGAGCATCCGCCCATCCACGGAGTGCATCTGGTCGCCCATGGCGATATGGATGAGCCGGGTCATGCCGTCCTCGCGGCGGAAAGCAGTGGCTGACAGCCCAAACATATAGTGACAGTCAAAAGCGGCCACGACCTCGGTAAACAAGCTAGCCGGCACACGGTGGCACTCGTCCACCACCAACTGGCCAAACAGCGGCACCAGGGTATTGAGGTGCTTGCGGGCCGTGTTGACGATGGCCACGGTTACCGGCCGGAGGTCGATCACGCCGTCACCCGCCTGGCCTGCCTCAATGCCGAGGAACTGGTGAATGCGCTCTCGCCACTGCTGCAGCAACTCCCGGGTGTGAACAAGGACCAAGGTCGGCTGGCATCGCCTGGCGATCACTGCCAGGGCCATGACCGTCTTGCCCGAACCGGTGGAGGCCTCGAGCACACCAAAAGAATGGGCCAGTACCGCGGCTGTGGCTTCCTCCTGGTAGGGCCGCAGTTCACCCTGAAAGGTGAGGTCAATGGCCGGCAGGAGGCGGCGCTGATCAACGAGCAGCGGTGAGACGCCCATATGCTGCCGGCAGACCCGCACCGCCTGGTTGCCGAAGCCGCGCGGAAAGTAGAAATGTCCTGCCTCCTCGTGGAAGAAAAAGAGCTGTGGCTTGAGCTTCTTGCCGACCCAGCGGCTAAACCGTTTGGCGTCCCGGTATTTAGGGTTATCGATGGTGAGCTCGCTGCGCAGGGCGGCGAGCAGCGGTGCTGGCGCGTTGTCCAGACAACACTCGTGGTGCACGGTCAGGCGCAGGGTCTCTACTGCTGCCACCGTCGTCTTGCCAGCCGGTGTCACCATGCCGCCAGTCCCCTGTGCCACGGGCCGAGAGGGTAGGCGACGAGTGCGGCCGGCCGGGGTTTTTCCCCGCTAGGCAACTTGACAGAACAAAGAAAATAGAGCATGTTAGCACCCGCTGTGGAGCTCAGCATGAGCCGCAGAAAGTTGACATTTCGTTCCCAGACGGCAGTCCACCGTAGCCCCGGCGGCCCGCCCCAACCGCCCCTCTGCCCACACAGCCCATGACCCTGCACGCCTTTCTCCGCGCCTTCTGTTTGTTCATCGCCCTCATGTTGCTGCCGCATGCCGGCACGAGCGAACCAGCCAACGCCCAACCCCTGCGCGACATCGTCATCACCATGCCCGCGGAAACGGTGCTTGCCTCATTGCAAAAGATCCTGCCTCTGACCATCCCTTCGCAGCACCCCGGCCTGCAGGGCGACATCGTGCTCGAATCGCTTGATCGGCTGTCTATCGCCAACAATGTCCTCTCCCTGCATGGGGTGCTCAGCGGCAAAAACCTGATCATGCTCACCAACATCGCCGGTCAGAACATCCAGCTCAAACTCGGCCAGGTAAGCCTGCCAATAAACTGTGACCTGCAGACCCGCTTCGACCAAGCCCGGGGCCAACTGTTCGTGCGGCCCCGTTTCGTCAACTCCGGCCAGGCGCAGAACCCAAACGACCTCGCAGGGTCACTCGACCCGCTGCTCGGCGCTCTTGGCAGCCGGGAGTACCCGGTAGACCTGGAGGCGCTGCAGTTGCTCAACATCCGTATAGGCGAGCGGACCATCCCCATCGCCATGCAGCCGGTCAACATCACTGGTACCGACAACTCCTTGATCTTCCGCCTGCTTCCCCGAGTGGGCAGCCCGAGGTGAGCTCCACTCCCCTTCACACGACGAGGCCTATCATGCCTGAAAACTGCCTGTTCTGCAAGATTGTTCGCGGCGAGATCCCGGCCGTAAAACTGTACGAAGACGAGGATGTAATCGCCTTCCGCGACATCGCCCCACAGGCGCCGCTTCATATCCTGGTGATTCCGAAGAAGCATCTTGTCGGGCCAGCGACGGTCAGCGTCGAAGACGAACGGGTAGTGGGCAAGATGATGCGCGTGGGCAATGAAATCTCCGTGCGCGAAGGCTTCCCGCAGTACCGGACGGTGTGCAACAACGGTGTCCAGGCCGGACAGACCGTGTTCCATCTGCACATGCATATCATCGGCGGCCGCAGCATGACCTGGCCACCAGGTTGATCTTCCGGGTGGAACCCACGGGCCTTGACCAAGACGCTAGGCCAACCCCTAGTGAAGGCCCGGCTCAGCACCTTGGCCAGTTGGGGCCCCGAATAGGGCTCGGCCACCGCGCCGCACAGGCCGCTCTCACGAAAATGCAGCATGGCTGAACCCTGCAGGTTGCCGCTGGAGACAAGGGTGCAAACCTGCGGATCAAGGGCGAGGATCTGCGCGGCCATCTCTAGGTCGCCCTTCCCGTCGGCCACCTGCAGTTCAATGATCACCAGACGTAGAACGTTTCTTCAGTCATCGCCCCTGTCAGCCAAGCCTCCAGTGGCCTGCACCCATCCCGCGCCATACGGCAGACCGCACTGCAAAAGCGCCCCCTTTGGGGTTGTGGGCTGCGTACTGGACAACCGTCCAGTTATCGCGTGCCATCCCCTGATTACAGCTGGCGAAGAGGCCGATGCTGCTACGCCGCGAAGCAGGCAGTAGTCACCAGCTGCGTCGCAATGAAATCGCAGCCGCTGACACATGGCCACCGGCCAGTCGGGCCACTAGTTGCGCCTCCAGCCCGGCCGGGCACCCTGCTAAATAACGTACACGATCAAGCCCAACCCGCCTTCATCTCGGACGTGATGCTCGGATTGCGACGGGGGCGACAAGGCGCGACTCCTGCCGCTGGTGGGCGTGGCTGAAGCCATGAAAGCTCCGGCGACCTGAGTATGAGCCCGCTCCCCCCAGACCTCCCGCGCCATAGCGTCGAGCCACAACGACAAAACCGCTGTCCCGCAGCATGCGGGACAGCGGTTTGGGTTCTCCGGCCAGGCCTGAGCGCGACGAACTGTGCTCAGCCGACCTCAAAGCGCATCAGTATTTGGTCAGCCTCCACCGCCTGCCCCTTGCTGACGAGCACCTCGGCGATCACGCCGTCGATCGGCGAGGCCACGCCACTCTCCATCTTCATCGATTCGAGCACCACCAG
>JAVEYP010000320.1:0-3457 GCA_034003445.1 Desulfobulbus sp. | reverse complement strand
GTAGACGTCGTATTTGGAGGTGCCGTTGTCCTTGGCGGTGATGATGTTGCCGGCCTTGTCGATGATGATGACGCAGTCGACGCCGATCTTGATGAGCTTTTCCATCAGGATTTCGTCTATTTTTTCAAGTTGCTCATGGCTGACAACCCCATAGTTCATAAAACTACCTCGTATGCTCTAGAAGATGTTGGTGTTGAGGAGACAGCCGCCCCGGGTTTTGGTTGGAAAAGCATCGCAACAAGGCGGTCAAATAGGCCCGATGTACCTACTACACTACTAATATCGGGACTATACGCGAGAACGGGATGGAGATGAAGCGGTTTAACCCCAGGCATCCTTTTTTGCGCGGCCTGATGTATCGGTGGTCGCACCGAGCTTCTCCTTGAATCTGGCGTTTACCGAATAGACAAAGGCGAGCAGTTCGGCCACGGTCTGATAGAGTTCGGCGGGAATGGATAGGCCAACCGGGATCCGGGCGAGCAATTCGACCAGGTCCGCATCCTCGGTGATATGCACCCCGGCCTCTTGGGCGGCTGCGATGATCCGTTCCGCGGTCAGGTTGGCACCGCTGGCCACCACCTTTGGCGCGGTGCCGGTCGCGCGATCGTAGAGTAGGGCTATGGCTTTTTTTGCTTTCGGTTCTTCAGCGGTCATGGATTAGGCCTCCGTTCACGCCCGGGTGTTCACCATGCCGGTGACTCCGCCGACGATTTTTTCTAGCAGTGAGGTGACCGGCTCTCGCGCACCGACCAGGAACTGCACCGAGGCCAGCTCGGCACCGCTCAAATGGTGTGCGAGTTCGCCGCGGCTGTCGGCGAGGAAGCGGGCCCGCTCGACATCCTCGGCAAGAAAGCGCACCGACAGCCTGCCCCCAATCTGCTGGATGCTGATCTGCAGGTTGCCGAGCCCCTCCAGCCGCAGGTGCAGTTCGTAGCGCTGGTTTTCTTTTTCGCCGGCCTCCCTGTACTGGCCTCGGCCCTGTTCGGTGTCCACCAGCAGGTAGCCCTGGTCGAGGAAGGAGAAGGGCAAGGGCAGGAAAAAGAGTGACTCACTGGCCAAGCGGATCTGCAGGAACTGGAAGAGTTCGATGGAGCTGACCAACTGGTCGGCCTGCATTGCGCCCCGTTCCACGGCCGGCAACTGCTGGCCGAGTTCGAGCAGGGCGAACTTGAGGGTGCGCACTGCCTCCTCCTGCCGACCTTCGGCGAGCAGCCGCTCCATGTTCACCCCCAACCGGTCGAGCACCTCTTGCAACTGGCTGCCGTCCGTGATTGGTGGCTGTCCGGTGGTGGCGCCGCTAGACTCGAGGCCGGCCAGCAGGGTGACCAGTTGGCTAAGCGGTGCACTCTCAATTGTCCCGGCACTCGCCAAGAAGGGCAGCGGCGCAGGGCCTGTGCCAACGGGCAGCAGCGGCTGATCCATACTCGGCCGGGCGGCCAGGTTGGTGAACAGGGTGGCCAGCGCGGCGGCCCGGGCCGCGTGCTCCGGGGCGAGCGTAGCCCCCTTGGCTAACTGGTGCAGCAGGGTGGAGATTTCGGTGAACAAGGCGTTTTGCGCGCTGCCCGGTGCACTGGTGAGCAGGGCAGTGGTGCGGCCGAGCAGCTGGCTGAGCGTATGCCCGGATGGCGAACCGTCGACTGGGGTTGGCCGGTCGACAAAAGTCGCGAAAAATTGCAGCGTCTCCCGTGCGATACCACTCAACCCGGGCAGATGGGTTGACTGGTCGGCCAGGCTGGTTAGGGCGGTCAGGGTGGTCGCCTGCTGGCCAATCAGGTGGATGGTGGTGCCTATCATCCGGTGGATAGGGTTGCGGACGATCTGCAGTTCCACCCGCGGCGTGAGCGCGGTCACCTGCAGGTCAAGCCGTTCGCCCACCTGCAGCGGCGTGGCCGATTCGGCCAGCACCCGGTGGCCGCCGATGTCGATGGCAAATTGGCCGGTGCTGGTGTGCTCGCTGATCATCCCGTGGAGCATCTGGCCCTGGCTAAAGGGTGTCTGCTGCTGGCCGCCGGACTGGTAGGCCGGCAGTTGCTGGACGCGAAGGATGGGGAGGGCGGCGCTTGTTTGATCCATGATCTAGCTGGTGAGTGTCGCCCGGCGAGGGGCCGGTCCGGTCAGGGTGTTTGCACGTTTTCGCGTAATTGCCGACGTTGTTCCTTCAGGCAGCAGGAGACGATTTGGTCCCTTGTTTTCGACGTCATTTCAATAAAATGGAAGGCAATTTGAAAGCGGTTTCGACGGACTCGGTAGGAGCGGATCACGTTGGCCAGGCAGAAGATGGGTTCCGGGTTTTCGGGCGGGGTGATCTCCAGCAAGATGCGCTGGCTGCTGGGCGGCTTTTCGGAAAACATGGCAAGCATGCCGCTGCCGCTCAGGTCCAGGGCGGTGCCTGTTATCTTCCAGGACGCCATTCGGGTGTCTCGCTGCTCGGCGGTGTAGCTCGCCTTGACTGGGGTGTTGATGGGCACCCTGAAGTAGTCGCGCAACGACTCCGGAGTGATCGGTTCGCGCGCGATGAAGAGCAGCCGCCGATTATCAATGGCCTGCTCCAGCCGGGCGATGAGCACGATCTTCTGCCCTTGGTGTTCCACCGCGATGCTACAACTGCCATCCAGGCGCAGGTCTTCGGCCTGCCAGGCGTCAGGGGGGAAGAGCAACTCAAGGGCGGGTGACTTCTTGCCCGTAACCAGCGCATTGCAGCGGAACATCTCACCGCCCTGCCCGGGGATATCGACCACTGCCGGAACATTGTCGGCTATTTTGGCGAGCAGTTCGTCGAGCCGGGACACGGTCGCTCAGCCCTCCACCGGAGGGTTCTCCGGGTTACGCACCAGCACGCGCATGCGTAGCTGCCGGCGCTGGAGCTCGAAGCAGCAGGCCATGATCTTGTCTTGACTCTCCGGGTCGATAACGTCGAAGTGCAGGGCCACGTGAAAGGTTTCTTCACCGACCTGCTGGCAGCGCGCCACATGACCATAGGCGGTGATCAGATCCATCGGCCCGGCCGGTAGAGTCAGCTCGATGCGCACCCGGCGGCCGGCCTCAAGGGGCGAGGTGAAGCTGCACAACATCCCGCTGCCGCTCAGGTTAATGGTGTGGCCGAGCAGCTTCCAGGTTTCGCCTTTCTGGGCAAGTTCCTCTGGAATCGCCGAACTGGCCGCCACCCGCGTATTTGCCACGACACGGAAATAACCGCGCGCCTGGCTGTGCCAATCTATGCGTTCGATAGCGCAGTCGATCGTCAGCTCGTCGCGGACGGCGACGATGCGGGTGGTGAGCACCGCAGTCCGTTCGCCCAGGTCCACGGTCACTAGGCAGGTGCGGCTGGTATCGACCCGTTCCGGGGCCAGGGTGGCGGGGGGAAAGTGGAGTGCCAGAGCCGGCGGTGCGGCCTGGCCAGAGAAGCAGGTCAGCTGTTCCCGATCGGCCGTGCCGGTGAGCGGCACATCGGCCTGCA
>JAVEYP010000319.1:0-3469 GCA_034003445.1 Desulfobulbus sp. | reverse complement strand
CGAAGGCGATCGCGGCGGATTCGCCAACCGCTGGCCGGCCGAGCTACGACGGGTCTGCGAGCTATTCTTCCGCGCCGTGCAGAAGGGGCACGAAAGCGAGATCGAAGAGACCGGGGCCGCCCTGCAGGGGCTGCTGCGCGACCAATTCCAGGAGATCGCCGAGGACCGCGCAGCCGCCGACGACCTGGCGGCTGGCTGCTGCACTTCGGCTGGCACAACCTGATGGCTGGATACGACAGGCCGAGGCTCATCATCGTCAACTGTGCCAGCCCCTATTTCTTTGCTATTCCCATGGGGGCCTTCGGCCTGGCTGATTACCTCGAACAGCGGGGGGTGGCCGTGCAACTCATCAATCCCGCGCTCTACCGCGAGGACGAAGCCAACGAGCGGCTGACCCAGGCCTTGGAAACCTTCCAGCCGACCCATGCGGCCTTTGCCTTTCACTGGCAGGAGACCGCCCATGGCCTGCTAGGCGCGCTGGCCACGGTGCGCGCCTGGAACCCGACCGTGCCCACCCTGTGCGGTGGCTTCACCGCCTCGTATTTTGCCCAGGACCTGCTGCGTGCCGTGACCGGACTCGATTACGTGGTCATCGGCGACCCAGAAGAACCGATACACCAGCTGGTCAACGGGCGGCCGACCATGGAGATCGCCAACCTCGTTTGGCGCAGTGCTAACGGCACAGTCCAGCGCAGCAGGGCCTGCTGGCTAATGGAGCAACCGCTGCTCGACACGCTTTCCTATGCCCGGCTGGATGTGCTCGTCGACGCGGACCTCTACATCAAGAACCTTGCCGGCCAGCTCGGCTGGGCACTCTTCCTGGGCCGCGGCTGTGTCTTCAACTGCGATTACTGCGGGGGCAGCAGGTACGCCTTTCAGCGCCATTCCAACCGGGGGCTCCCGGTAGTCCGCTCGCTGGCCGCAGTGCTCGCCGACCTGCACCGGCTTGTCGGCCGCGCGACCACGCTCTACCTCTGCTATGAGAACGACCCAGTCCAAATCATCGCTCTGTTCCGAGCAATTGCTGCTGACCCGAACCTGCGCCAGCGGTTCACCCTCAATTACGGCGCCTGGCACCTGCTCGACGGAGACTTTCTCGACGCCTACCAACAGGCGTTTGTTTGCAGCGCGGGACCGCCAGTGTTCGAGTTTTCGCCAGAGGTCGTGAACGACACAGCGCGACGGAGCATAAAACGGTCCACCACCTACACCCTGGAGCAGATGTCCGCCAACATCCGCGAAGTCGACAAGGTCTTTGCCGGCCATGTGCGCATCGAGGTCTTTTTCAGCCGCTACCACCCCGGCACCAGTGAGGCGTCACTGCTTCGGGAAATTAAGGACATCATCTGCTTCAAGCACCGCCTGTTCGTTGACGGAGTGGTGTCGGCGCACGTCTGCTTCGACCATCTGTCCACCGATGCGGGCAGTCGCTACTGGGAACGGTTTGTCGATCAGCCGACATCCTTTGCCGCCTTTCTCACCCGCAAGGCGCAGATCGATGCGGGCAGCGCACACTCCTTCCCGGTAGACAATCTCTGCCTGTACCTGCCGCCGGAGGTGGACAGCGCCTACCTCGTCCAGGCCGAGACCCTGATATTTGTGCTCGAACGGCTGGAACAGCAGACTCACGAACTCGTTCACGTTCTCACTGCGCTCCTGGGCGTAAACTGGCTGGACGATCTATTCGCCCTCCTGCCGCGGTACCTTGCTGTGCCGAACCGGCTGAATTTCTGGCAAGACCCGCCGCTGATCCAGCTGCTCAAGGCACTGCTTGAGGAGCTGGATGCGGGCGGAGCGCGGACGGCCATGCCTTTTCTGCTCGATCTGTTTGCCTTCAGCCAAGCCAAACTTCACCAAACCGCACTCCCCCTGGCTGGCGGGCCGAGACCGATCCCCGGTGATGGTCGCTATGTACTCGATCGCGAACGACTGACCATCCACGGCCACGACTACCTCGACCTGCACCGCTTTCTCGACCGGTTGGCGGAGGCCGACGGCAACCCTGCCTACGAGCGCACGGTATTCGTGCTGCTCGATGACGAGATCCTTGCCATGCCATACGGGTTCTACCGGGCCACCCTCATGGGGTTCGAGACACCGAGGACCCTGGCCAGGTATCTGGACAACCTTGCCGACAGGGCCGGAATGAACCATGCAGCGCACGCGGACCTGGTCGAGAGGCTAGTGAGGGAAAGGGTGTTGCTGCGGGCAGAGGTAGAATAACGCGTCACCCCGGAAGGGCGAGACCCGATAACCGACGGCGAGACAGGATAGAACAGGCCGTGAATAGGAAAAGGTAAGGGGCGCATCCGATACAACCCCGCCTGCTGATGTTTTCGGCGAACCGTTCACAACGGTTCAGAAGCGGCAGCCGATGTCAATCCCGAACAGCCACGGAGCGACGTCGACAGTGCTGGTAGCCACCGTGTTAAGCGTGTGGACTGCACGTCGAAATCGGCTCGGGCCTTTGTCAGGTCCCATCAGGCGAATGCGGCGCGGGCGCAACCTGAAAACCACGGGAACAAGGGGCTGGCCTCCCTGCCCAGCTGCGTGCCTCAGTCGTCCACCGGCGGGCTGGTCCAGGACTGTCCGGAGATGGCCTCGCGGCATAGGTCCTGCAATTGGTTGACCACCTTTTCCAGGCGGGCGTTGTCTGTCGGCGGCATCATCCGGCGCAGCTCCTCACGCAGGGCCGACGACTGCAGCCGGGCGAGTTCCAGCCGGTCCTCGACCTGGTCAACGGCCATATGAATGGTCATGGTTACGTATTCGTCTGCGCCGGCCGAGAGTCGCTGGAACTCCGGGCAAGAACGAAAGCGCTCAATCAGCTGCCCGCCCAGGAGAAAGAGGGTGTGGCTCACCAAGCCGTTGCTCAAGCCGGCGCTCAGCGGTAGGAAGACGATGGTATGGGCGTACTGCTGCATCTTTGGCCGATTGCGGGTGCGCAGGACCGTGACGATGAGTTGGAAGAGCAGGCGCACGTAGGACCGTAGCACGTGGCTGTCGAGCGCCTTGGGCGCCGGGCCGGCACCAGGGATAGCCCCCTCTTTCGCCGCGAGAAGCGCCTCTCTCACCAAACGGATCGTCTCGTCTCGATCGGCCTCCATGGCCGCGCAGAGTCGCTCATGCAGGACGAGCTGAGGCCGGTCGGCCAGCCGCCGAAGCATAGCCTCGTTCCAGCTCCGCCACAGCTCCGGGTTGCCCTGCATGTTCTCGATAAGGAAAACGATCCGCCGGGTGATGCTCTTGCGCGGGGTGGGCTTCCAGTCGAGCAGCTCGCGGGTGCGCCTGCTGTCGGCAACGAGTTGCTGGTCGATGTAGTGCAGCATCCACAGCCGCTCGAACGGCTCCCTGCCGAGCAGGTGGCATTGGACGAGGCGGACGACCACCATTGGATAAAGTAGCCAGCGCGGCGTGCACAGGGGTTGGCGAGGCTGGTGGTAGTAGAACCGAGTGGCGATGCGATAGA
>JAVEYP010000318.1:0-3477 GCA_034003445.1 Desulfobulbus sp. | reverse complement strand
TATAAAAAACCCTTCCTCGCAAATATTTCAGCGGGGCAACGGCAAATTATGTCTATTTCGTTCATTGCCGCCTTAGCAAGAATTGCCGCGCGAGGGGACAAAATTGAAATCCCGCTTTTTATGGATACCCCATTTGGTCGGCTATCCTATGAACACCGGCAGAATCTCATTAATAAAGTTCCTACGTTTGCTTCCCAATGGATTCTTCTCGCAACAGATACCGAATTCCGGAGACAAGAAGCACAGTTACTTAAGAACAGTGGAAAATGGGGTAAGTTTTTTATGTTACGATCTACCAACGACGGAAACACGGAGATAATAGAACAGGATATCAGCTCTTCCCTAGCAATTCTTCGCGACGAGGAGGTTTACCAATGAGAATGGATGGAAATATTCGTGTCGCCACTGATGTTAGGTTTAAAGAATTGTATAATAACATGAAAAATAACGGGTCAGTGGACGACTTTCATGAATTGTTTTTCTTTTGTGCTTGCATCGGATATAGAAAAAAGCGTCAAACTCCAATAAAAAAACGTGATGATCGCTTCTGGTCACGAACGATTACCCCCCGCGAATGGGCTTGCTATTACGCAATGGTGTTAGAAAATAATTCGTTCAATTATGAAAAACTATCTGAAGACAAGGAGGTGTTAACAATTATTGAAGGTTATGCAAATGCTGGAATAGATATTCTCGTTGAAGAATTCCTTGGTGATTATTTGCTTCCAACTTCCAAGAGCGCTGACCCTCAACTTGATCCAGCATGCTGTAAAGAACTCCCTAAGCAGTTTGTCCATTTTATATTCGAGCAGTCAGAAACGGAATATATGGAGACATGATGCGGAATATTTTATTGGTCGAACCTCCTTACAAGACAAAATATCCGCCATTAGGGTTGATGAAGATTGCCGCCTATCATAAACGGCTTAATGATAGGGTTGTCTTTGTCAAAGGATGCATTCCTAAAATGCAGGAAGAGCGTTGGGACCGTGTATATGTAAGTTCTCTATTCACATATTATTGGAACCAGACAGTCAAGGCAATTGAGTACTATCAAAACAGTGTGCCTCGTAGATCTGATGTTATAGTTGGAGGAGTCTTGGCGACTCTTCTTCAGGACGATCTAGTATCGACAACTGGCGCTACTGTCATACCAGGTTTATTAGAAACACCGGAAGTTCTCGATCTCGGCAACAAGATACGGATTGATACTCTTACCCCAGATTACAGCATACTGAAAGATGCTAACTTTACATATGAGCTGCAAGATAGTTATATAGGTTATGCTACTAGAGGGTGCCCAAATGCATGCTCTTTTTGTGCTGTAAAACGAATCGAACCAGATTTTAAGGGATATTTACCACTGCGCCGTCAGGTGCAGCTGATAGAAGAACTTTATGGAGAGAAGAAAAATCTTATATTGCTTGATAATAACGTTCTTGCTTCAGATCGTTTTAAAGATATTATAAGAGACATTAAAGCGTTAGGATTTGAAAAAGGAGCAAAGTATTCGTACAGAAATAAATTAGGTCGTATAATTTCGGTTAATCGTTATGTCGATTTTAACCAGGGTCTGGACGCACGCCTTCTAACGGAAGAAAAAATGGCTCTGTTGAGCGAAATTGCAATAAAACCTACTAGAATTGCATTTGATGATATTAGGTACCGTGATTTATATGAAGAGAAAGTTCGTTTAGCAGCTAAATATGGCTTGGTGAATTTATCAAATTATATACTTTATAACTACAATGATCACCCGGTTGATTTCTATGACAGGCTAAAAATTAACGTTGATCTTAATGATGAACTGGCGTTGCAAATTTTTTCCTTTCCGATGCGTTACGTCGGTCTTAAGAGTAAAAATCGACTTACATCAACTTCAGGTAATATTGGTCAGCATTGGAACGTTAAATATCTTCGAGCCATTCAATGTGTACTTATACGTACTCGTGGTCTAGTCGGAACAAAACGCGACTACTTCTTAAAAGCTTTCGGAAGGGATCATGCCGAGTTTAAAAAAATTCTCCTCATGCCCGAATCTTATATTATCAACCGTTTCTATCATGAGGAGGATGGATCCACCGATTTATGGTGGTCAGAAGTATGTTCTTTGTCTGATTGGGAACGCGACATTTTTGAGAAGATAGTTTGTAATCATCATTTTCGTAGCGATGATCACTCAGTATTTCCTCGTGGTGTTAGGAACGTTCTTCGCCATTACAATAAAAACATCGATTACCTGAAAAATAAAAAAGATAATAAATTCGAAAAACAATCTATTAAGACCAAACCCCAAATTTTAAAATTTTCGGATAAAATAAAGCAAAAAGTTAACTCGTCTGAGATATTTTCAACTTAATTGATTAACTTTTCTCTACTCGTTTTTTTTTCATTAGACCACTAAACATCATTCAGAAACAGGAATTGACAGTATCAATTCCTGTGAAAATTTGCCTTGGCGCACTAGCACCAGCAATACTACTGTCTACTTGTCTCAAGCCTTTGTATTCGACCAGGAAGGCTGTCCTTTGTACGCAACCAGTCCCTTCGATATTGAGCCCGGCAGCCGCCACCACCATCGGCAGCAGCTGCCAGGCTCAACCTACCCGCTATTTGATAACCGGCTCGAAACCTAGGAGGGCCTTGTATTCACCCACCATCACGTCCCTCAACCGATCCTCGAACTGCCTGGGGACGATATAGCTGTCATGCACCGGCAGGCAGGGAATGCCCATGTCGGTCATCCGCATAAGAATGGCCTCCGTAATCTGGCTGTCCAAGTTCTGCAACCTGCAGCCGGCTCCGGTATTGATATACCCAGCGATTTGATTATGCGTCGCCCGTACCCTCTCCAGCAGGCCGCAAATATTTTTATTGGTTAAAGCAATCTTCATTTTTTTGGCGGCGGAGATGCAAGCATCCCTGAATCCACGAACAGCCTTCTTCTCCGTCTCCGCATTAAGGGCTATGAGCAACAACTTTTTGAATATGGAACGCTCTTCAGGGTCATCCGTGAGTGCCAGATACGGATCTTCCCGATAATCAATACCCTCTTGATGGTAAGGTATGCGGATGTGATGCGCCGCATAGTCCAGCTCCACCGTCGGCTCTCCATCAATAAAGATATCCTTTCTAAATTCCTTGGGCATAGTCTGGTAGAGTGCACCGTAAAACCTCCCGCCCAATTCAAAGGACTTATTATTAAATACCCCCTGAATCCGTGACGCTTTAGCTCAGACTGGTGCAAACCAGTCTCGCACTGGCAATTTTGGGAGATTGTGATCTCCCGCATCCTGTTCCAGCCGCACGCTACGGCGACATTGGCGTCTTGCTCCTTGAAATCTCAGTACAATTTCGACCAGCGAGCGCACTTCTCCTGTTGCTGGTCACTTTCACCCCGGTCACTGTGGTCAGCCAGCCGGCACAAGTTGCCGGTACACCCCCTGGAAGGCGGCAAACACCGGACAATGCCGGCTG
>JAVEYP010000317.1:0-3481 GCA_034003445.1 Desulfobulbus sp. | reverse complement strand
GGGCCCGCAGGACGGGCCGAAAGATGATCGAAAGCGGTCGGGTTCCAACTGGCTCCTGTCTCTCGTTGGCTGAATCACAGCGGTAAAGTGGTCGCTTGGCACATAATCAGATTATTCGAGGGTCCCAACAATAAAATAGATAAAACAATGGTAGAATCTTACATATACTGTGTCAGTTCAATAATGCTTTGCAGATCAAATAAACTTGAAAAGGCTAAATATGTATACTCTGCTTTCAATAAAAAATTTAATGAATATAAAAGTTTATGCCTTGAAGATGGAAGAACTATTCGATTAACCTGTGATTATAACGTTCTAACACAAACGCTAAGCACTCATTACAAAGAAGAAATTGACGAGATTGAATCCTATAATGAATAAAACATTTCACACAATAGCTATTAAAATTCAAAAATGAGTATCGTTGACGGTATTGGTTACATTGCTTATTCGTTACTAATATTATTAGCACTAATATGGACAATTGGAGTTCGAGTAAAACAAAATGCTCAAACTGGAACGATAATATCAGCTATATATTTTATTATATCAGCAATCTTTATTGGTATTTCTGGGGTCAACAAGATTCATTCCATTTGGATCATCCCCCTAGGCTATCTAATACCATTAATTGTTCTATTTACTTTTATACATTTAAGTTCAATATATAATTTTTTCAAATTTATAGCAAATTGTTTCTCTTTTATTGTTAGAATTGGCACTCCGCCGTCAAACATTACCTATAGGAAAAATAATTATCAACGAAATGATTGTTTTCAATCATCAAAAGATGATGAAAATTTTACCAATGAATGGTCAAACCATACAAAATTTTCTATCGATGAAGTTTTTGAATTAGATGGTGACAGCTTAAAAAGTTACATTACATCATTATCTTCAAACGATTTAGACGAATTAGAAAAAGAAATAATCGATCTATCGTTTACTGACCATTATTATTTTGAACTTTACTTGGATATCATGCCAGAAGACCGGATGGATACCTTTCTTGAAAATCACCAAGAAGCTTGCAACAAATGGGACAAAGAAAATGATCCAGAAAATTTATTTGGAAACTTAGAAGTTGATTGGGATTTCAAACCTCAAGACCCTAAGCAGACTATAACTAGTGATTCTGAGTCGTTACATGAACATTTCAGCAATAGCTGTAAGGAACCGTTGAATGCCTCGAATGTAGACACAAGGATTAACTAACTATTGGACCACCCGAGAATCCCAAATTGACATTCACCGAACGTGGTTCAACTCAATTGAGCCTCCTTGACCACCCCACCTCTTGAAGTTATCTCCACTAACCCTACTTTGGACCTAAGACCTGGCACCGAGTGACCACCCCGGCGCGACGGGGGGAGTCCAAAGCATCCCACCAGAGAGCAACCCCGCAGAGAATCAGCCCCCACCCCGTTCTTCATTGTTGAAACCCCAGAGTTTTCCAAAGCTTCGATCAGAAGCCACCAAAGCGAAGCGACCAAAGCACAGAGCCCCCCTTTATTAGCACCCGCCTCCGTGGGAAATCATTCGTGCCGAAGGTGCAACAGATTGTCGATTATCGACAAAACCGTTGGCGCTCCTAAGTAGCCCCGATGAAAAGTTTGTCTACACTGTGCCTACAAAAAGAAACAAAAAGAAAAGCACCTGACCCACGAATGAGCTAAGTGCTTGATGTACTGGAGCCCGTACCCAGACTTGAACCGGAAACCTACTGATTACTAATCAGCCCGAACTGCCGAGGTTCGACACCATCGGCTTTCCGTTTAACCTGTGGCAAATGATTGAGGACATTGAGCGGGCCACCGAACCCCGCCCAAATTAGCATCCATGAACGTGCGCAGCGTGGCGGCGGCCGCTTGTCAAGGCAAGCTACTAAATAACTCAACCCTGGTTACACCGAAACCCTCACCCTGTAGACAGTACCAACACTGCCGCCAGGATCGACATAAAGTGCGGCACAGAAGCCTGACAGCCGCCCTTTGCAGGCCTGGGAGGTCGAAGGTGGGCAAGAGCTTGAGCTCACGATAAAGATGGCTGGGGCAGCGCGGGCCCTCCTGGGCTAAGGGGAAAACACGGGAATGTTCGCGCCTGAGGCTCGCACGCGAGGATTATTTTTAATAATGCTGGGAAATAAAGTGGTTAACACATGGCCGCAGCAGCTATATACGATTCATCGCCTCAGCAACGCCAAGGTCGACAATCAGAGACGGTCATCTTTACCATGGAGGAGGCGCCAGTGGTCGACATGGTCCGCGAATGCTTACAGTACGCCTGCAGTTGCACATGAAAAAAAAGGGGGTTACGACTTTGTGTCGTAACCCCCTTGATTTATTGGCGCGCCCGGAGGGATTCGAACCCCCGACCCTCGGATTCGAAGTCCGATGCTCTATCCAGCTGAGCTACGGGCGCGCAACGTCCCGTGCTGCCACCTTCGCAGGTGTCCGGTCTGTTTACCCAAGATTGGGGACGCATTCAAGAGCTATCGCGCGGCCGAGGCAAAATGCATCCGCGCTGTCCCGCCGGGTTTGCTCGGGGACAGCGCGATGGTCGTCGCCTCGGCCCAAACACGAGTATAGTGGGGTGCACGACGAGGTGTTCATCCGCCGCCACCTTCACTTACAGGAAAAAAACATGCATACCTACGAGGAAATGACCTTCATCTACCAGGCCCTACGCATCGCCGAACGGGCGCACCGGACACGGCGACGGGGTGTGCACCACCGCAATGCCCCGCCCGGAACGGACCGGCCGGCCTACTTCGTGCACCTGACTGAGGTGGCCATGCATTTGCAGAACTGCGGTTGCGACCCAGAACTGATCGCTGCTGGATTTCTGCACGACACCATTGAAGACACAGATCTGACCGCGGAAAGGCTGCTGGCGGCAATCGACAATCGGCGGGTGGTGGAACTGGTGCAAGCGGTCACCGAGTTAGACAAGGGACAGAGCTGGGAGCTGCGGAACCAAGACTACCTGGGCCGCCTGCACACCGCCGGACCCGATGTGCTGGCCTTGAGCTGCGCGGACAAACTCTGCAACATCAAAGACATGTGCATGTACCTGGAACGCGGCTACCGCATGCGCGATTTCACCTCGCGCGGGCGGGAGCCGCAATTGGCAAAATACGAGGCCCTGGCTGAGGCCTACAGCGAAGGTGCGCCCCCTGCCCTGTTCCAGCCATTTCTTGTGTGGCTCGAGCGCATGCGCGAATTCGCCCGCCACTGACCAAGCCTTATTGCCGAACAAGGAGGACCAGGATTGGGTGCGCACCGTGCGTGACAAGGAGTTTGGCTTGAAGGACAGCCTCTCTGTGGAGGCAACACCCTGGACGCGGCCTCCGCTCTGGCGCGCGTCTCTACCAAAAACCCGGCCGCCATCGTCGAGTGACCATGCCGTTCGCCACGTTGGTTGCGCCCTGCAACACGGTCTTCGACACCTTTGGGACCAAAGAGCGCGTGGAAATCATTGA
>JAVEYP010000316.1:0-3490 GCA_034003445.1 Desulfobulbus sp. | reverse complement strand
GGACGAGCACGTTCTCCAGCGCCTCACGCTTGGCGGAGATCTCCAACTCCGAGTAGCCTTTGCAACGCTTGAAGGCGTGGTAGACGTCGATAAAGTTGCGGTTGAGCCGGCCGGAATGGGAGATCGTTTTTTCGCTGAGGATGAGCAGCCCGTCCGGCGGCAAGGCGGCATAAAGGCGTTCGACAAAGGCAGGCCGGGCCATGGGGCGGAGGAACTGCAGGGTGTAGTTGCAGAGGAAGACGGAGGCCGGCGGCAGGGGGCCAGTGATGATGTCGCCCTCGCGGAAGCTCACCTGGTTGGTCTTGCCCAAGGTGGCGACTTTGCGACGGGCCTTATCGAGCATGGCCGGGGCGTTGTCCAGACCGATGAAGTGGAAGTCCCTGGGGGCCGTCAGTCGGGCGAGCTCCAACACAGTCGTGCCGGTTGAGCAGCCCAGGTCACAGATCATAGCCCCATCCGATAGCCGCGCAGCCAGTAACTGGGCTACGCCTTCGATCACGGTCTGGTAATAAGGGATGGAGCGGTCGAGCATGTCGTCGAAGACCTCGGCCACCTGGTCATTGAAGGTGAAGTCCTCGGCCACCGTACCGGAGGCATAGAGGGTGTCCGACGCATACGATGGCGTCGAGCGGGGAGGAGGTTGGACTGGCGGGTCAAGCATAGGGTTGAGTCGTCAACGGTGAGCCAGAGTAGAAGAAGCCGCGTGGGTGCTTCATTGGTTAGGAGCGTAACCTTGGGGATTGGCCGACTGCCAGCGCCAGGTGTCCTTGCACATCTCGTCCAGGCCCCGGACGGCTTGCCAGCCGAGTTCTTGCTGGGCCAGCGAGGGGTCAGCGTAGCACTGGGCGATATCCCCCGCCCGCCGGTCGACGATGCGTAAGGGGACAGGCCGGCCGCAGGCCGCCTCAAAGGCCCGTACCATGTCGAGCACCGAACAGCCGTGGCCGGTACCGAGGTTGCAGGTGAGGACCCCGGGTGTGTTCGCCATTTTTTCCAGGGCGCGCAGATGGCCGAGGGCCAAGTCTACCACGTGGATGTAGTCACGCACGCCGGTGCCGTCCGGGGTGGGGTAGTCGCCGCCGAACACGGCGAGTTCGCGCAGCCTGCCTACCGCCACTTGGGCGATATAAGGCATCAGATTGTTGGGGATGCCGCCGGGATCTTCGCCGATACGGCCGCTTGAATGGGCACCCACTGGGTTGAAATAGCGGAGCAGGGCAATGCGCCAGGTCGGGTCGGCTAGGTGCAGGTCGCGCAAGATCTCTTCGACCATCAGTTTGGTCCGGCCATACGGATTGGTGCAGGAAAGGGGGAAATCCTCCCGGATAGGTACGCTGGCCGGGTCGCCGTAGACCGTGGCTGAGGAGGAAAAGACCAGGGTTTTCACCCCTTGCTCGGTCATCACCTGGCAGAGGTTGAGGGTGCCAATCAGGTTGTTTTGGTAGTAGCGCAGCGGTATCTGTACAGATTCGCCGACCGCCTTCAGGCCTGCGAAATGGATGACTGCCGTGGCCGCTGGTGTTTGTCGGAAGACAGCCCGTACTGCGTCGAGGTCGAGCAGGTCGGCCTTATGGAAAGTGAGCGACCGCCCGCTCAGGGACTCAACCCGTTGCAGCGCCTCTTGGCTCGAATTGGCCAGGTTATCGATGACCGAGACCTCGTGTCCGCTGTGCAGCAGTTCTAGGCAGGTGTGACTGCCGATGTAGCCGGCGCCGCCGGTGACAATAACATGCATGGTGGTCCTCCTCGTGGTGGGCGGCTTGCCGCCGGATGGATGAACATAAACCTGATCGACGGAAAAGTAAAATTCTGATATGTATTTCCTGCCCGAGGCGCGCCGTTTCGGGCTGAATCCATCAACAGTTAATAGGAGGCAGATACTTATGCCGTACGTAAACATCCGGGTTGCCGGAACGCTGACCAAGGAGCAGAAGCAAAAGATCGCCCGGGGGGTCACGGACGTGATCGCCGAGGCGGCCAATAAGCCCAAAGAAGCGATTCTGATATTTATTGACGAGGAGTGCCGGGAGAACGTTGCCAAGGCAGGTATTCTGCTGGAGGACAACTAGGTCGATGGAGCAGGGGATGGCCGACCGGCTGGAAGCGCTGCGAGAGCAGATCCGTCTGCATGCCCATCGCTATTATGTGCGTGACGATCCGGTCATCTCGGACGGCGAGTACGACGAGCTGTTCCGGCAACTGCTCGAGCTGGAGGCACGGTATCCTAAGTTGGTCACCGCGGACTCGCCTAGCCACCGTGTTGGTGGGGCTGTGCTCGCGGCCTTTGCGCCGGTCAAGCACGCCACCCCTATGCTCAGCCTTGACAACATTTTTTCCGCAGACGAATGCACCGCCTTTGCCGAGAGGGTGCAACGGTTTTTGCGACTTGAGGAGCCGGTCCGTTATATCACCGAGCCGAAGCTCGACGGCCTGGCGGTGGGACTAGTCTACCGCGACGGCGCGCTCGAGGTGGGTGCCACCCGCGGTGACGGCCAGACCGGCGAAAACATCACCGCCCAGTTGAAGACCGTGTCGTCCATCCCGCTCCGACTCGACTCTTCGGCCCGAGCCGGTTGGCCGGGGGAACTACATGTGCGGGGCGAGGTGTTTCTGTCGAAGAAAGGGTTTCTCTTGCTCAACCGCCAGCGGCAGGAGGAGGGGGAGCCGCTGTTCGCGAACCCCCGCAACGCCGCGGCCGGGTCGCTACGCCAGTTGGACCCGCGTATCACCGCTCGGCGACCGCTCGCCTTTTTCGTCTACGGTGTCGGCAACGGCTCCCCTTTGCCGGCGAGCGGTCAGCGGGAATTGCTCGACGGCTTCGGCCGCCTGGGGCTGCCACTCAGCCCGCTGGTCCGCGTGTGCAGCTCGCTGGCTGAGGTCGAACAGCGATATCAGGAACTCATGGCCCTGCGCCATGACCTCGACTACGATATCGATGGCATGGTGGTCAAGGTGGACGATTTTGCCCTACAGCAGCGCCTGGGAGCGACAGCGCGTGCGCCGCGCTGGGCGGTCGCCTGGAAGTTTCCGGCCATGCAGGCGACCACCGTCATCGAAGCGGTCGAGTTCCAGGTGGGCCGCACCGGGGCGGTGACCCCGGTGGCTATTCTTGCGCCGGTGGTGATTGCCGGTGCCGTGGTCAGGCGGGCGACCCTGCACAACCGCGACGAGATCAGCAGGAAGGACCTGCGGGTCGGCGACACGGTGCTTGTGCAGCGGGCTGGTGATGTTATCCCGGAGATCGTCAAGGCCATTGTGGCCGGGCGCGACGGCTCGGAGCGGCCGATCGTTTTCCCGGAGCAGTGCCCGGAATGCGGCCAGGGGCTGCAGCGATTGCCGGCGGAGGCGGTCACCCGCTGCGTGAACCGCCAGTGCCAGGCTCGGCAACTGCAACGGCTCATCTATTTCGCGGGGAAAAACGGCCTCGACTTGGAAGGGCTGGGGGAAAAGAAGGTCGAGCAGCTGGTGCGTGAGGGGCTGGTTGCGGAAA
>JAVEYP010000315.1:0-3492 GCA_034003445.1 Desulfobulbus sp. | reverse complement strand
GGACCAGCGGGGCTGCGGGGGTCGCCTCGAGTTCGGCCAACAGCCGGCCGCAGCCCCCTTCGAGGTAATCCACATCCTGCTGATTGAGCTGCAGGAGGAGATTCCCTGCCGGCAAAAGACCGCTGTCGCTGTCTGCCTGCAGCAGCCGGTTACGCAGGTTGTGATAGCCCTTGAGGATATCCTGGAGCTGCAACTGGCATTCCTTCATGCGGTCGGCGTTGTCCCGCGGCAGGGACATGCCGCCGGCCAGCTTCTGCTCGACTGTTTTCCACTCCTCCAGCTTCCGCTCATAGGAGTAGATACGGTTATTGACCGAGGTCAGCGTTGGCGTCAGCAGGTCGCCTCGGGCGGCCTCACGACGCTCACGCGCACCGGACGGGTCGGTCCAGCCGCCGCTGGTGGCGCAGCCGGAGAGAAACAGGGCAACCAGAAGGGAAGCGGTAAACAACTGCCAGGTGGGTCGGGGAAAGGTCAAAGGGTTCATGATAGAGAACGACACCTGTGGTTAGCGGACTGTCCGGTGGTAACCTGACCGGCAAACGCGCGACGATACCGCGGCACGGGCATAACAGACTCGTCCCACACCGCGGCAAGAATTCCTGCGGAAAAAACGAAGAGTTGGAACAATAGCAAATGACGCAGGACGGGACAATCGCTTTCTTAAATCGTGAGCGAAACAGGACTCCCGCACGGGACAGCACAGACGCAGGAGCGGAGCCTTGCAGCCGTCTAGTTCAGCGGGTCTTCCAGAAAGGTTCAAACAACCGCTCCGGCTCAAACCGCTCGCCGTCGACCACCGCACCAAAACTGAGACTGGCCGGACCCAGGGGCGCGACTGACTGCCGCAGCGCCGCGCCCAGCCTCACTGGCTGCCCGCCTTGTTGAGGATCGACCGGCAGGAACACCTGATCCACGTTAGGGTATTGGAGGCTTAACCCGTTGAAGGCAAGGTCCACCATGTCGAGGCGGTCAGCGACCCGTTCGGTGTCGAGAATGGCCTGAGCGATGTCGCTCCATGCCGGCAGGGCGCCCACCGAGCCGCTCACGCGAGTGCCGCGTTTGACCATGGCGAGGTTGGTGTCGTACCCGGTGTACACGCCGACCGTATAGCCGCCGCGCAGGCTGAGCAACGACTGGTTGTCGCCGGCCAGAACGGGCACATGGCCGACAAAGGCCGCGTTACGGTAATCGTTGGCTGTCCCGGTCTTGCCGAGCAGCGGGTAGCGCAGCTTCATGCCCGCCAGGGTTTTATTCCGAGCCGGGTCGCTGCTCTGCAGCTGGACGTTCTCCCAGGCGTACTTGCCGGTACCGTAACGGATGGCGTTCTGCAGGATGTTGCTCACTGCCGCGGCAGCTTTGGGATGGATCACCGCCACGCGCTGCACGCTGCGCGTATAGACCTCCCGCCCTTCCGGCGTTTCGATGCGCTCGATGATCGCAGCGCTGTTCGGGTCGGTCTGGCTGGTGGCCTCATCGGCCGCCAGTGCCGCGGCGGCAATGTCGTGACGACTGCCCGTGACCAGCGTCTCATACATCCGCGTGATTTCTGCCAGAGTGACCACATTTGAGCCCAACGGCAAAGACAAGACCGGCTCAAAGGGACTGTCGATGCCGCTGGCCTTGGCCAGCCGGACCATGTACTGGAGCCCGACCATGATGCGGAATTCGCGCACCTCGCTGAGGATATCGAGCGTGTACGGCCGGCCAATCAGGTATTTTCCGCGCTCCCCCTGCAACTGCTCCTCCACCATCTGCAGGGCAGTGGCGGAGACAAGACCATCGAGCATAACCCGTTGCTGCCAAAAGGCGGCGGCCTGCCCGGGGAGCAACGCCTCGAGGTGCCCCTTCAGCTCCAGCGGTCCAATTTCCATCCAGTTCGGTGGCAACTGCTGCCGCTTGGTGAAGATGAAGCGGCCCACTGTGTCGCGCACCAGCCGGCCTCCGGAGAAGACCGGCAGTGGGGCGGGGTTATCGAACACACTGTCCGCGTCGATACGCCGGATGATCGACTCGGCCAAATGCTGGTAGCTGAGCAGCGAGGCCTGCAGCGACCGCAGGCTCAGGAATTCACCATCATAGCGCATGCGCAGCAATTGGTTGTACTCATCGCTACGGTTATCGAAGACAAAATCCGGGTGCAGGGCACGCACTGCGCTGGTGAAGGCCGCATGCTCGAGGTAGTTGCGCGATAAGATGATGCCGTAGCGGTCACGGATGCGCTGCATGTACTGGCCATATTCTTCGGTGCGTCCGTCACTGACTCGCGGGGCCATGTCTAGGTGCTTGGCCAGTTCCTGAATGCGTTCCGGCGACAGGTGATCGGTGAGGTGGTAGAGCAACCAGACGGCAGCGACGTTTTCCGAGGTCACCCCGGCCCAGCTCAGCGAAACCGAGCTGAACGGGCTGTTATGATCTGGCTGCGGCGCGTAGGGCCGGTTCATGAAGGTGAAGGTGGTTCGCTGATTGCTGATCATGTCCACTGGGTTCCAGCCGAGTTGCAGGGCAGCGGCGAACAGGAACGGCTTTAAGGTCGAGCCCATGAGCCGCCGGGCGCTGGTGGCGCGGTTAAAGTTGATATTGGACATGCCGCCACCCATGGCGCGAATCGCACCTTCCTGGAGGACAAAGGCGCCGCCTTCCACCTGCGGATAGCGCTCCAGGTCAAGGCGCAGCGCCCCTGCCTCGTCAATCTCGCGGATGCTCGCGCACACCCGGTCGCCGGCTCGCAGTTCGCCAAGCAGCCCCTCGCGATCCGCCGGACTAGGGGTCGCCCAGGCGCCCCTTCGGTATCTGGTCAGGCTGGCAACCATGCGCTCAATGCCGGCCCGGTCGATAACACCGGTTTGTCCGCCCTCGTTGAAGTCCACCTGGACCGTGGTCTTCTCCTTGGTATTAGTTGCCTGCGCTATGGTGCCGAACACGAAGGCACCGACAATGAAATCGCTATCACCCGGGTAGTCGAGCGCCGCGTATTCTTCCTGCACCTTTGTTCGGCTGTAGCCGCGCAGGTTGACGTCGAGCTGGGAGAGTTGGCGGCGCAGGGCGTAGACTGTCTTCTCCTGAAGTTTACGGTCGATGGAGGTGATGATGCGGCAACCCGAAGTGGAAATGTTGGAAATGCCGTTCTCCTCAAGGGCGGCTGCGATGTACGGCGCACCGACCCCTTCTTTGACCAGATCCATGACCGTGTTCTGGGTGTACGACATCTTCCCCTGACGAAAAACGATCTCCTCGCTGCTGACGCGTGTGAACTCCTCGTCGCTGATCAGGTTTGCCTTGCGCATCTTGCCAAGCACGTAGCGAATGCGCTCTGCCGCGCGTTGCGCGGTCTGCTCTGGGTTTTCACGATTGTTTTTAAGGAAGGGGTTGTAGTAGTTGGGACGTTTGACGCTGCCGGCAATAAAGGCACTCTCCAGTTGGGTCAGTTCCTCCGGCGCTTTGTCGAAGAAGTACCGGGCTGCCACGCCCAGGCCATGACCGTTACCACTAACA